>NZ_CALDKF010000123.1 GCF_937898925.1 uncultured Methanobrevibacter sp. | reverse complement strand
GGACAAAACAACGTACAAGGTGCTTGTGATATGGGTGCATTACCTTCTGACTATGTAGGTTACCAAAAAGTTGCAAACCCTGAAATTACCAAAAAATTCTCAGAAGCTTACCAAATCGACTTGCCAACCACTCCTGGTTTAACCTTAGTCGAAATGATGAACGCTGCTCACGCTGGTGACTTAAAAGTATTATACATCCACGGGGAAGACCCTGTACTCTCCGATGCAGATATTAAACACACCAAAGAAGCAATTGCAAACTTAGAAATGTTAATCGTTCAAGAATTGTTCATGACCGATACCGCTGCTGAAGCAGATGTTGTATTACCTGCAGCAGGTTGGGGTGAACAAGAAGGTACCTTCACTTCCGGTGAAAGAAGAGTTCAATGGTTACGTAAAGCTCAAGAACCACCTGAAGGCGCTATGCTTGACTGGAAGATCATGGAAGAAATTGCTGTTAGAATGGGCAGACCAAGAGAATTATTCCACTATGAAAACGCTGCTGAAATTTGGGAAGAAATCAGAGAACTCGCTCCTTCCTACTACGGTATTACTCACGAAAGATTACTCAAACCTGAAGGTGTCCACTGGCCATGTCTTGACCCAGAAGATCCTTGTGAACCTTTAATGCACAAAGATAAATTCGCTCACCCAGACGGTTTAGGTGTATTCCAAGCATTAGAACACAGAGGTCCTGTCGAAGTTGTTGATGATGAATACCCATTACTCTTAACTACTACCCGTATCTTGTTCCACTATCACGCTGCTATGACCAGAAGATGTGAAACCTTAGATAAGGAAGTACCTACTGGATTCATCGAAATCAACACCGAAGATGCAGCAGAAAGAGGAATTCTTAACAATGAAATAGTAAAAGCATACTCTAGAAGAGGAGAAATTGAAATTCCTGCTCGTGTAACTGACGACATTAAGAAAGGTATTGTAAACATTCCTATGCACTTTACCGAATGTGCAGCTAACATGTTAACCAACTCCGATTCTTTCGACCCTAAATGTAAAATGGTTGAATTAAAAGCTTGTGCTATTCAAGTAGAAAAATTATAAGGTGAATAAGGAGTAGATAATATGGCTGTAAATGTAAATGATATGTTTTATGCATACTCTGGTAATGAAGCAATTAAAGAAAAAGGAGAATACGGTGGAGTCGTAACTACTATCATGAAATACTTACTCGAAGAAGGTATTGTTGATGCAGTAGTTGCTGTAGAAGAAGCAGCTGACTTATACGATGCTAAACCTATTCTCATCACTGACCCTGAAGATGTAATCAAATCTGCAGGATCCCTTCACTGTGGTACCTTAAACTTAGCAAAATTCGTATCCAAATACTTAGACGGTGCAAGAGATATGAAAATTGCAGTTACCACAAAACCATGTGACGCAATGACCTTAAAAGAGTTAATGAGAAAAAGAAAAGTTATCGAAGAAAACGTAATCATGATTGGTGTAAACTGTGGAGGAACCATGCCACCTGTACCAACCATGAAAATGATTAGAGACGTTTACGAATTAGACCCTGCTGACGTCATCAAAGAAGAAATTTCCAAAGGAAAACTCATTATGGAAACTGCTGATGGTGAAAAAGCAATTTCCATCGATGAACTCGAAGAAGACGGAATGGGTAGAAGAGAAAACTGTCAAAGATGTACCATGAACATCCCTACCAACGCTGATTTAGCTTTAGGTAACTGGGGAGTTATCGGTGACTTAGCTGGAAAAGCAACCTTCGTAGAAGTATGCTCCGAAAAAGGTGCAGACATCTTAGGAAAAGTAATTGATGCTGGATTAATCGAAACCCAAGCACCAATCGAAAAAGGTGTAACAATCCGTGCTAACATCGACGGAATTATGGTAAAACAAGCAATGGCACAAAGAGAAAAAGACTTTGCTGGAACCTCTGGTGACATCTTAGAAGTATTCGCAGAATACAAAGAAGAATTCTCCAGATGTATGAAATGTTACGGTTGCCGTGAAGCATGTCCTCTCTGTTTCTGTGACGACTGCTGTCTCGAAGCTGAAGGTCCTGAATGGGTACCTGGTGGATACACCCCTGCAGCTCCATTCTTCCACTTAACCCGTATGGTGCACATGGTAGATGCATGTACTAACTGTGGTCAATGTTCTGAAGTATGTCCTTGTGAAATTCCAGTATCCAAAGTATGGGCTACTGTAAACCAAAAAGTCAGAGACATCTTCGGTTACTACAGTGGTGTAGACAACGAAGAACCATTACCATTCACTGAATTTGGTCCTAAATCCTACAGACAATACTAGGATTGAAGATTTAAATCAAAATGGTGAAACACGATAGAATAAATTAGTTGTTGTAAAACTTTGTAATGAGCGTTTTGCTTATTATATTCGTTTTGCAATTTTCTATTTTTATTCTCCTTTTTAATTAAATAATTTTTAAAATAGTCACCTCTTATTCACTCATTTCTAATGAAAAACTATTTTTTAAATTATTTTTTTAAAAATACCCATTGATTTATTTTTAAATTTAATTTATTTTGTGAATTTTCCTGTCTATTTTTTATGATGAATTTTGATTAATAGATAATCTAATCTATGATTGAAGACAAAAGTTTATTTAGATAAATTAAATTTAACAATAGATTAAAAATTTAATTAAAAATTTAATTAAAAATTTAATTAAAACTTTAATATATTTAAGAATAAATTAAAAATTTTATTTAATTTGGTGTAAAAATGAGAATTATTTCAATTGTAGGTTTAAAGAATACTGGCAAAACATCCCTTACAAGCAAGATTATCAAGGAATTAACCAATAGGGACTTTAAGGTAGCAAGCATTAAGCATTCTCATCACCAAATGGAAATGGATCATGAGGGAACCGACACCTATAAGCAAATGGAAGCTGGTTCCGATTTTGTTGTAGGGATTGGTGGAAGAACCTACTTCAATATTAATGAAAGATTTGATCTTGAACGTATTTTGTTCTTAATTAAACTCATGGAAAATCCTGATTTTGTTGTTATAGAAGGATTTAAAGCTTATCCTTATGCTAAAATAGCTACCTGTGAAGAGGTCAAGGATGAATATACAATCAAAGTGGTGAATTCATTTGAAATCACAGATGAAGAGCTATTGGAATTGGTTGACCTTGTTGAAGAAAGGTCTTATGATATTTTGGAAACATTGTTTGTTAATGAATGCGGATATAATGATGCAAGTCTCATAGGTCAAGCTTTCGCTCAAGGAAAATTGGATTACAATCCGGAAACTCAAGCGGAAGTCAATTTAGCTATTGATGGGGTGAATATTGGATTGAACAGATTTGTCAGCGATTATCTCAAGCAAACCATATTGGGAGTATTGGCTCCCCTCAAGATAAAGGAATATGGTGTTGAAAACTTTGATGATATTGACATAACAATTAAAAATAAAAAAGAATAATATAATAGTATTTAAAAAAAATTTTATTATACTATTAAATTGTTTATTATAAAGTTTATTTAGGTGATTATGTGAGCGATAATAAAGATTTTGAAAACAAAGTTAAGTTAGTGATTAATGGAAATGATATTGAATTGAATAAATTCACTGACGATATCATTAAGGAAACTATTCTTGGGTTATTGAAAGCTATTAAAACTTCAGAATATGGTGTAGATGAAGTAAAGAATGTTGAAATTTCCATTGATAATGAATAATCCTAGGATTATTTTTTTAAAAATGATTTTTATATTTTATAGTATTATTTATTATTTAAAATTTTTTTAAAATGAATTTTATTTTGGGGTTTATGGATGAAGGATAAAGTAAGAGACGACTATGAAAGGCCAATTATTTCACTTAGGATTTCCATTACCAATCGTTGCAATGTAAACTGCATATATTGCCACCATGATGGTATGTTGGATTCCTCTTCTGAAATGACTCCGGATGAAATTTATGAAATCTGCAGAATTGCAAAGAAATTAGGTGTTGAGAAAATACGTTTGTCTGGTGGCGAACCTTTAGTGAGGCCAGACATAGTTGAAATTGTTGAGAAAATCAATTCACTTGATTTCAAGGATATTTCCATCACTACCAACGGTATATTTTTAGAGAAATATGCACAAGATTTAGTCGATGCAGGATTAGACAGAGTCAATGTCAGTTTAGACACACTTGATGAAGAAACCTATCAAATGATTGTAGGGAAAAACGTTTTACAAAGAGTAAAGGATGGAATTGTCAAATCTTGTGAAGTTGGTATGTATCCAGTTAAGATAAACATGGTAGTTATGAATAATATCAACAATGATGAGATCATGGACATGTTCGAATTCACTAAAGAGCATGGTGTCATACTTCAACTAATTGAGATCATTGAATCTGAAAGCTGTGATGACAATGACTTCAACTCCAAGTATCATTACCCACTTGCAGAATTTGAAAAATATCTTGCTGAAATTGCAGATGAGATTAAGGTAAGGGAATTCATGCAAGACCGTAAGAAATATTTCATTGATGGCGGTGAGATTGAAGTTGTTCACCCTGTTGACAATACAAATTTCTGCAAGAATTGTACAAGACTCAGAATAACTCCTGAAGGAAAGATCAAACCTTGTCTTCTTAGAAATGATAATCTTGTAGACTTGGTTGAGTTCATTAGGGAAGGAGTATCTGATGATGAACTTGTAGACATTTTCCTTAAGGGAATCCATAATAGGGAACCTTTCTATAAGGAAGAATAGATAATATATTTTTCAATATTTTTTTATTTTTTATTTTTATTTTGCTATTTTTTTATAGATTATTTTTATAATCTTTTAAATATTTTTTATATTTTTTTAATAAATTTTTTATAAATTTCTTATCAATTTTTATCTAAATTTTCATTAATTTTTTTATATATTTTTCCTCTATTTTTCATCTATTTTTCAGTGAATTTTTCTCATTTTTTCATTAGCTTTTTTCTTCAAAAATCACTATGTGTACTTACTACACCTGATTTATGTGTATTTACTACACATTTTTTTGTTTGGCCTAAAAATTTTAAAAATTTTCAAAAATTCGATGTAAATTTGCTTACATATTGGAGATATAATTTAGCTATTTTTGATTAAATTTTAACTATTTTTATCTTAATAAAATTAGTTTAATTTTTATAATTAAGTTAAAAAATAATTTATTTAATAAATAAATGATAATTTACTTTAATATTATATATTAAGTTATAGTTTATTCTTATCTTCTGAAAATAATTAATATAATAAATAATTAATATTTTTACAAATGTGTAATTAATACACTACAATATATAAATCTTTATACTTGAGTCTAAGTATGTGCCTTTTATAAGTATATATAATATATATTATAATGTACACATGGTGAATTTATGCCAAAACATATAGTATCTGGACTAAAATATTTAGAAAGTGTTGAGTTGAGAAAAAGAGGATTGTCCCAAAAGGAGATTTCATCTCAAATCGGTGTAGACAGATCAACTATTTCTCACTACTTGAATGGTAGAAACATATCCATGGATTCTATCGAACTTGCTAAAACTATTTTAGAGTTAAGTCCTAAGGATTTTATATTAATAACAAAAGTTTTATTTGGAGATTATAAAGAAATTCGTCAAATCGTGACTATTTTTAATATGAATCATTATGACCCACAGATTAACGATGGATGTATTGGTTGTGGATTGTGTGTAGATTTGTGTGAGATGAAGGCTATTAATTTAGATTCATTGAAAGCAAAGATAAACCCCCGTTATTGTTGCGGCTGTCTTATGTGTGTTGAGAATTGCCCAACAAAATCAATTGAAATTTTGGAGGTAAAAAATGGTTAACGTTAAAGAAATTGAAGGCAAAGACTTCAATATAAAAAGATCAGCAGAAGAAGACAGAATTTTGTCCTTTAAAGATCACGTTTGTATTGGTTGCGGCCTTTGTGAAGCAACTTGTCCTGTAGAAGCTATTTGTCTTGATGAAGTAGCTCCTATTGAACGTAAATACACCGAAACCTATTTCAGTGGTCATGAAAAGATTGCTCAAAACTATGCTCTTTTCAAAAACGACAATGAAGTCAAAGCAAAATTATGCATTGATGAAAACAAATGTGTTCTCTGTGGTATGTGTAGTGGAGTATGTCCAGCAGGCGCATTAGACCTTACTATTGGTGGCGTCTCTATTAAAGAAAATGAAGCTTATCCAACTCTCATCGCTTCAGCTGAAATCGATGAAGACAAATGTTTATTCTGTAAAAAATGTGAAGCAGCTTGTCCTAGAGCTTCCATCACTATTGACAGAACCTTACCTAACAGAGCGGACTTAGTAACTGGTGAAATCGAAGTATGTGAAGACGACTGTATTTACTGTGGTGCTTGTGCTGAATTATGTCCTGCAGAAGCTATTGTAGTAGACAAAACCACCGGTGAAGAAAGCATTGTTATTGACAAAGAAAAATGTGTATACTGTCTCGTATGTAAAAAAGCATGTCCTGTTAACGCTATTAAAGCAGTATGTAGATCCTGTTCCTACGGTGAATATGACCTCGACCCTGCTAAAGCAGCTATTACCGGTAATGCAATTATTGACAAAGAAACCTGTATTAAATGTGGATGGTGTGAAGGAGTCTGTCCTGCAGACGCAGCTACTGTAAAACAAGCATTTAAAGGTACTCTCGAAATCGATGAAGAAAAATGTGGTACCTGTGGTGCATGTATTGATGTATGTCCATGTAATGTTTTATCCTTCCCTAAATCATCTGGTCCTGGAGACAGAGGAACTCACTTAGTTAAAGAAGAAGATTACTGTATCCACTGTGGTGCATGTGCTAAAGCATGTCCTAACGGAGCATTAACCGTAACTAGAACTGACATCGATTACACCCCAACTAGTTCTAAATCTTGGATTGCAGCATTCGAAGCTTTAAAAAATTAATTTGATTGGTGATTATTTATGGAACTTAAAGTAGATCAAGATAAATGTTTAGGTTGTGGAGTATGTGTTATCGCATGTCCAGTAAACGCTTCTATCAGTCCAGAAAACGCTGGTGGACATGGTTCCAAAACAACCGAAACTATTATGATGGTTGAAAACGGATTTATTAAATTATTCAGTGTGGATAAATGTGACAAATGTGGTACTTGCCAAATGTTCTGTCCTACTGAAGCTATATGGTTAGAATAGGAGTGATAACATGCATTACGCAAATACTTATTTAGAAAGACCAGTAGTTGGAGATTTAGAAAACGTAGCTCAAGAAGGTACTACCAAAGTACTCAAATGTATGTTAAACACTGGTTCTGACATATATCAAGGAGCTTGTAAGAAAAGAGGTTCTACCTTAAAAGAAGAATATAAAAACGCTTCCGGTACCTGTTACATGGATCCTCGTGACATGGTAAAATTAGGTGTAAAAAACTGGGACACCGTACTTGTAAAAACCGACTACGGTGAAGTTGTTTTAAACGCAGCAAAATCCAGAGATGCTCCTCACGAAGGTACCATCTTTGTATGTAAAGGTCCATGGGCTAACACTATTGTAAGCCACGAAACCTACTGTTGTTCAGACCCTACCTACAAAGGTATCCACGCTACCGTTGAAAAAACTGACAGAAAAGTTTTATTAATGGCAGACTTAATGAGATGGGTATACAAAAAATATGTTGACGAAGAAGATGATGATGTTGTAGAAAACATGGAATCATTAGGTGAAAGACCAGTTTATAACGGACGTAAATGGGAGGAGTTGATTGATCATGACATATGAACCACCTGTAACTGATTACGATCACATTGTAGAAAATTGTACTTGTGCATTTTGTGGATGTAACTGTGACGACTTAGACTTCTTAGTAAAAGACGGTCACGTAGTTGCTGTTAGACACGCATGCAGATTAGGTGCAAGTAAAGTTATGGAAGATATGGACCAAAGATTACTTGTACCAATGGTAAGAAACGAAGAAGGAGTTCTTGAAGAAGTAGACTGGGATACTGCTTTAGACACTGCAGCTGAATATATTGCAAACTCTATTAGACCAGTATTCTACGGATGGTCTGAAACTTCTACTGAATGTATGAAAGAAGGTGTAGAATTAGGTGAATATATTGGTGCTGTTTTAGATAACCAAGCAACTATCTGTCACGGTCCAAGTTTACAAGCTATGCAAAACGCAGGTTACCCTATCCAAACCTTAGGGGAAGTTAAAAACAGAGCTGACGTTATTGCATACTCTGGTAGTAACGCTATGAACTCTCACCCAAGACACTTAGCAAGATATGCAGCATTCCCTAGAGGATACTTCAGACAAAGAGGTAGATTCGACAGAACCGTTATTACTATGGATCCAAAATTCTCAGACACTGCAAAAATGTCTGACAAATGGATTGGATTTGAACAAAACGGAGACTACGGTTTCTACAACGCTTTAAGAGCTGTATTAAAAGGTAAAAAATTACAATCTGAATCTGTTTCCGGTATTCCAGCTGAAGACATTTATGAATTAGCTGCTGAAATGGAAGCTGCAGAATTCGGTGTTCTCTTCTTCGGTTTAGGTTTAACCCACACCTTAGGTAAACAAAGAAACATTGACATCGCAATTAAATTAGTACAAGACTTAAACACCAACAGTAAATGGGGACTTACTCCAATGAGAGGTCACTTTAACGTAAACGGTTTCAACATTTTCATGGCTTACGAAACTGGTTGGGCATTCGGTGTAGACTTCTGTAGAGGATACGGAAGATATATGATGGGTGAAACCAACACTATCGACTTATTAGTCAGAAAAGAACCTGACTGTTTCATGGTAATTGCAGCAGACCCTGGTGCTCACTTCCCTAACGGAGCAAACCAACACTTAGCAGACATTCCAGTTATCCAAATCGATATTCACTGGGGACCATCTACTGAACTTGCTGACGTAGTACTTCCTGGATCCTTCATTTCTGTAGAATGTGGAGGTACCAGTTACCGTATGGATGGTGTTCCTATCTGGATGAAGAAAGCTATCGACAAACCTGAAACCTGTCGTGATGACGAATGGATTGTACGTGAATTGAAAGAAAGAGTAATGAAACTCAGAGAAGAACCTAACGTAGCAGATGAATACGTTCCTAATGAAGGTCTCGCATGTCTCTTAGATAAGTAAGGTGATTTTAATGGAATATATACTTAAAAATGGTATTGTTTACGACCCTGCTAATGAAGTAAACGGAGAAAAAATGGATATCTGCTTCAAAGATGGTAAAATCGTTGAAGATGTATCCGCTGACGCTGAAGTATTAGACGTCACTGATAAAATTGTAATGCCTGCTGGTGTAGACCCTCACGCTCACGTTGCAGGACCAAAATTGGTTGTAGGTAGATTATACAGACCAGAAGACGAAAGAAGAGGAGTAGCTCAAAAAACTAAAGTAACCAGAGCTGAAGCTGGTTTCTCTATCCCAAGTTGTCCTACCACTGGATACAGATACTCAAGAATGGGATACGGTACTGTTTGTGAAGCAGCTATGCCTCCTTTAGAAGCAAAACACACACACGAAGAAATTAACACTATTCCAAACATCGATATTAACCCATTACCATTATTTGGTAACAACTGGTTCGTAATGGAATATGCAAGAGAAAACAGAATTGACGACTTAGCAGCATTTATTGCAGCAATGTTAAGAGTATCTAAAGGATACGGTGTAAAAATCGTAAACCCATGTGGTTCAGAAGCATGGGGTTGGGGTATGAACGTACACGGATACGATGACAAAGCACCTTACTTTGACGTAACCTCCAGAGAAGTTGTAAGAGCTTTAGCAAAAGCTAACGAACAATTAGGTCTTCCTCACTCTATACACATCCACCCTAATGATTTAGGTCACCCAGGAAACGTACCAACTACTATTGCAACTTTAGACTCTATTAAAGACATTGCAAAATCCACTAAAGCATCTGCTGGCGTAAGGGATCAAACTATCCACTGTACTCATGCACAATTCCACTCTTACACTGGTAACAGTTGGAAAGATGCAGCATCCGGTGCAGAAGAAGTTGCTGACTTCATTAACAAAAACCCATACGTAACTTGTGACGTAGGTCAAGTAACTTTCGACGAAACCACAACCATGACTGCAGACGCTCCTATGGAATACGACTTGTTCAAAATTTCTGGATTAAAATGGGCTAACAAAGACATTGAATGTGAAACCGCAGCTGGTATCATTCCATGTATTTACTCTCCAAAAACTCCAGTAAGTACCTTACAATGGGCTATTGGTCTTGAATTGTTCTTGCACATTAAAAACCCATGGCAAGTATGTTTAACCACTGACCACCCTAACGCAGGTCCTTTCATCAGATATCCTAAGATCATCTCCTGGTTAATGAGTGCTGAGAAAAGGATGTCTATGATTGACAATGGTGAAGTACACAAATGGGCTTCCAAAAGAACTGGCTTAGCTGGTCTCGAAAGAGAATACGACTTCTACGAAATAGCTACTATTTCCAGAGCAGCTCCTGCAAAAATCCACGGATTCCAAGACAGAGGTGCACTTACCCCTGGTTACAACGCAGATATTGCTGTATATGACATTAACCCTAATGACTTTGACCCATCCAAAGATCCTGAAGGTGTCGAAAAAGCATTCAGTAACGCTTACTACACTATCAAAGATGGTCAAATCGTTGTTAAAGATGGTGACATTGTTTCCACTAAACAAAGCCACACCATTTGGACTAATGTCATAGGATACGAAGAAGAAGAAAAACAAATTATCGACAGTATAATGCCATTCTTTACCCAATACTATTCTGTCAAATGGGAAAACTATCAAGTACACGACCACTATGTACCAAACCCAACTAGAGTGGACGTAGAAGCTAAATAAGGAGAGTGTTTATTAATGAAAACTATAACTTTTGATCAAAAGAAAACTTCTTCAATTGCTTTAGAATTTGATGAGTTAATCACTGATAACATTTACTCTTGGACTGAAGAAGACTTTGCAGAGTACAAAGTACCTGTAGGAAACTCCAGATTCCCAATCACTGATTACTTTGACATCACTGTTGAAGGAGAAGCAGAATCTCCAGCTGAAGTCAAAATGATTTTAAACGGAGATTGTAACAGAGTAAAATACATCGGTTGTAAAATGAGTGCTGGTGAAGTAGTTGTTAACGGTGATGCAGACCTTCACGTTGGTGCAGAAATGTCTGGTGGAGTAGTTACTGTATTCGGTAACGTAGCAGCTCACGCTGGTCGTGAAATGAAAGGTGGTAAACTCGAAATTATGGGTAATACCAAAGAATTCTGTGGTGCATCCTACATTGGTGAATGGAGAGGTATGTCCGGTGGAGAAATCATTATCCACGGAAATGCTGGTAAACAATGTGGTGAATGTTTAGTCGGTGGTAAAATCCACGTTTTAGGTGACTGTGATATTCTCGCAGGTATCCACATGACCAAAGGTACCATTGAAATTAAAGCTTTTAAAACAGAAAACCGAGTGAAAATCGTCGTAAAGGATTCCGGTCTGGGATT
>NZ_CALDKF010000122.1 GCF_937898925.1 uncultured Methanobrevibacter sp. | reverse complement strand
TATCTCCATAGGTGTATTCCTTATCTTCTGCATCAATGGTAGTGTTGATGGAATCCTCAACTGAGTCTTCTCCACCTTCATCACCATCTCCGCTTGTATCAGGATCATCAGGGACAGTTTGCTCTCCTTCGGATAAGGTTTCAACATCATTTAAATTGTTATCAACATCCCCAATAACACTGACATCATCTATTGCCATATCCTGAGAAATTACATCAGCATCGCTTGCAGCAGATACTGAGCTCATTCCTAATAAAAGGAACAATGATATCAATGAAATCAAAAGGACATATGATTTCTTAAAATTCATAATTTTTGTATCCTCCTTAAAAATTTTGAGTCAAATACATAAATTCTTATAAATATCAGAACTTAATTCACATATAATTTAAGTGATTTTCACCCATTTTAGTTTCTATTTTTAGTTTGAATATGAAATATTCACTATAATTATATACATATATAATATTTTTATAATAATATATATCATTTTTGTTTTAGATTAACTAAATTAAGATTTAATAAAATCAAAAATATGATAAAAAACAATCAATTCCAATGATTAAACTTTTAGAATAGATACAATTATAAGAAATAATGCTTAAAATAGTATATACTAAAAGAAGATATAGACATGATGCTTTAAATTTAATTAGGTGATAAATTGAAAGAATTCAAACTTAAATCTCCATATAAGCCACTTGGTGACCAGCCACAGGCCATTGAATCCCTTGTAAACGGTATTAAAAAGGGATTTCATGAACAGACACTTTTAGGTGTCACCGGTTCCGGAAAGACATATACAATGGCTAACATCATTGAAAAGGTGCAAAAGCCAACATTGATCATATCTCACAACAAGACATTGGCTGCACAATTATACGAGGAATTCAAGGTGTTTTTCCCAGATAACGCTGTAGAATACTTTGTCAGCTATTATGATTACTACCAGCCAGAAGCTTATGTGCCAAGAACAGACACTTTCATTGATAAAGAGGCTTCAATCAATGAAGAGATAGACATAATGAGGCATTCAGCTACACAATCACTTTTATCTAGAGATGATGTTATTGTTGTGAGCAGTGTAAGCTGCATCTATGGTATCGGTTCACCTGAAGATTATGGAGAATTTGCATTTTCCATCGCTGTAGGAGATATTTATGAGCGCAGCGACATTTTAAGAAAACTTATTTTCATGCAATATGAAAGAAATGACATTGCATTTGAAAGAGGTCAATTCAGGGTAAGGGGAGATGTTATTGAAATCAACCCTGTTCATGGTACCCCTCCAATAAGAATTGAACTCTTTGGTGATGAAATCGATGCAATCAGCTTGATAGACCCAGTTACAGGCAAAAAGGAAGAGCCTCTTCAAAGGTATATGATATTTCCAGCAAAGCACTTCGTAGTAGGTGCTGACAGAATGGATCAAGCTTTAAAGGACATCAATGATGAGCTTGAAAGCAGGCTAAGAGAGTTGAATCTCAATGGAAAATATGTTGAAGCTCAAAGATTGGAGCAAAGAACCCGTTTTGATATAGAAATGCTTCAGGAAATGGGCTATTGTCCAGGAATTGAAAACTATTCCATGCATTTGTCAGGCAGAAATTGGGGAGACATGCCTTATTCATTGCTTAAATACTTCCCAGATGACTATTTGACAATCATTGACGAATCTCATGTAACAGTACCTCAGATTAGGGGAATGTACAATGGGGACAGGTCAAGAAAGGAAACTCTTGTGCAATATGGATTCAGATTGCCTTCTGCAAAGGAAAACAGGCCACTCAGATTTGATGAGTTTGAAGCCATTCAAAATCAGGTTCTTTATGTATCAGCTACTCCTGGACCTTATGAAATGTCAAGAAGCCAAAATATTGTAGAGCAAATCATCAGGCCAACAGGTCTTGTAGACCCTAAAATCACAATCAGGCCAGTTCAAGGGCAAGTTGAGGATTTGCTTAAGGAAGTCAGGAAGAAAGTGGCAAAAGACCAAAGGATTCTTGTCACAACACTTACCAAGAGAATGGCAGAGGACTTGACAGATTACTATGCCAGAATAGGAATCAAGGTAAGGTATCTTCACTCAGAGATCGATACATTGGAGAGAGTGGAGATCATCGACGATTTAAGGCGTGGAGAGTTCGATGTTCTTGTTGGTGTAAACCTGCTTAGAGAAGGGCTTGACCTACCTGAAGTGGGGCTTGTAGCTATTTTAGATGCAGATAAGGAAGGATTCCTGAGGTCTGAAACATCCCTTATCCAGACAATTGGAAGAGCTGCAAGGAATGTGGATGGTGAAGTTCTCATGTATGTTGATGACATGACAGATTCAGTCAAGAATGCTGTTGACATTACTAACAAGAGAAGAAAGCTTCAAATGGCATACAATGAGAAATATAACATCACTCCTCAATCAACATACAGGACTCTTAAGGACAAGAAGATGTCAACCAAGAAGACTCCTTCAAGAGATGACCTTAAGGGCATGCCTAAGGATGAGCTTAAGCTATTGATCAAGGACTTAGAGGCAGAAATGAAAGAGGCTGCTAATGATTTGGATTTCGAAAGAGCAGCTGTTTTAAGAGATCAAATTGTTGCCTTGAAAAGTATTAAAAAGTTCTAAAATCATCAATAATTTAATAAAAATAGTCTAAAAAAGAGATCATATAATTTAATCTAAAAATTTTAAAAATAAAAAAAAGAGTTGTAGGAAAACCCTACGACTTAATTTTCTTCTTTTTCTAATGCTTCTATTACAGTATGTCTAAATACTAGAATAGCATCATCTTCTGGATTTAATTCCAATGCATTGTCCAAGCATTTTAAAGCATCTGCATTTTGGTTCAATTGGCTCAAAACCATTCCCTTGTATTTCCAATATACCGGATTTTGAGGGTCTGCATTCACTGCCTTATCAAAACAGGAATCCGCTTCATTGAAACGATTTACGGCAAATAAAGTCATTCCCTTCAAGAACCAGGTTTTCTCATTTTCAAAGTCAAGTTCCAATGATCTGTCAAAACATTCAATCGCTTCATCTGTTTGACCTAAAAGACCTAAAGTACTTGCTTTCATATTCCAAGCTTCAGGACGTCTTTTATCTGCCTTTAATGCAGC
Organism: uncultured Methanobrevibacter sp.; assembly: GCF_937898925.1. GTDB lineage: Archaea > Methanobacteriota > Methanobacteria > Methanobacteriales > Methanobacteriaceae > Methanobrevibacter. The sequence continues at coordinate 8,388 of NZ_CALDKF010000122.1, read as the reverse complement.
TTGATAAGCATCTAATGCTTCTTCATACTTGTTTTCTTTTCTTAATTGATTTCCTTTTTCCATCAATTCATCGAATTCCATAGAATCACCAGGATAAGAATAATTTATAAAAATATTAAACAAAAATTAATAATTTTTACTTATTTTAAAATATGTTAACACGTGTTAATAAAATTTATCATAACGGCGTGATATTTTTTAAAAATAGAAAAAAAGAGTTTAAATGAAAAATTGGTAAAAAAATAGTAGTTAATTGAACATTAAAAATGAAAAAAAAGAATAAAAAGAATAAAAAAAGTAATTTATTCATTTGGAATTAAAATACGACCTCTTACAGGAGGTTCAGTCATTGTAACAAACTTATAAACTTCCTTATTTATTTGATGCTGATAATAGATTATATCAAGCATGTCATCTGTTACATCATTTATCTTAATGAATTTCCTAAGTCTTGGTTCATCAAAAGGATTATCGATTTCTATTTCATCTCCAGGACTGTAATTGTTTTCCAAGTGATTATCCAATATTTCCTGAGCGGAAATCATTTTATCTCTTATTTCCTCTCCTTTCAATTCACCTAATAGGAATTCCTGGTCTAAATCAAATGTTAAATATTCATATTGATCGTTGAATTTTAAATTGCTTCCTGTTTTCATAGTCATGTTATCACTCAAGTCTACAATATATATTATATTGGCTAAGTTTATAAATTTTTATGAATTTGAGGAAATGAGAAAATAAAAAGGATGAAAATTAATGAGAATGAATGAAAAAATAGAATAAAAAAATGAATAAAATTATTTAAAATAATTAAAAAATAATTAAAATTATTAAAAAATAAAAAATAATTAGAATAAATTAATTAAAATCAATTAATTTATTCATAAGCACTTACAGAACGAGTTGCCCTTTTAAATTCATCAAACAAATGGTCAATATCATCATCTGATTCAGTATCAACTTGAGAAATGTTGAGAACCAATTCTTCAGACAACTTATCTAAACCTTTAATAATTGAATTTAACAATAAAAGCTTGTTTTTAAGCTCGTCCTCTACTTTTGTACTGTATTCAGTACTTAATTCAAGAATACTATATCCTGCATTCAATTGGCTGTAGAATGTTTCATGAGAATCATCGACAACTCTCTTGAATCTGGAATAAGTCAATTGAGGCGGAGCAAATCTCTTTTCAATTAACTCCAATGTGCTTTTTTCCTTTTTAGGATATAATTCCTCTAACTCTTTAAACTGCTTTTTGTAATATTGGAATGCCGGAACAACGCCATCTTCCATTTTAACATAGACAGATTTATCTTTTTGTTTTGCTTCTTTAGTTTCTTTTGTTTCAGATTTAACTTTAAATTCAGCTTCTTTAGCGGATATTTGTTCCCTATACTCATACAATGGCTCAGGTTCAGTGGCAACCATTATGGATCTGATTATTGATACGAAGTAGAAAAGAACTGCGGCTTTAAACGCAACAAATCTGACCTGTGAAAATCCTATGCCTAAAATTCCAATAATCCAAGGAATCTCATAGAGAATTCCCTCAAGATACAAGGTTTTATTTGGTGCAGTTTTACCTTTATAGACCAAACCAAGACCATTGAATAATGGAATGAATGAAATTAAGATCCATAAGGAATTGATGATGCTATCAATCTTTTCATCCAAGCTTGTTTCAACAATATTGGATTGATCCAATTGCTTTTGAAGTGTATAATCTACCATAAAGCTTCTGACAATGGAAACAATTGATGCTAAAGTACCAAAAATGAACATTGGAGTTGATACAGCAAGATTTGGCAAAGTCAACAATCCCAAAATAAGAGGCAATTCATAAAGTATTCCCTCTGCAAACCATTGAGCATTTGCATATTTGTTTCCAATATAAACAAATCCTAAACCATTAAAGAATGGAAGAAAGGATATCAATACCCATAAAGAGCTTGTAATCTTTGAAAAAATAGTTCGTGTCATAACCCCCACCTACAACTTTTTCAAATATTTTCTTTATTTCTTTAAATGTTTAATTAAATATTTAATTAAATTTCAGTTTCTATTAGTTTCTAATGTATTTGTTAGGACATTTTCATATCCTAAAGTTACTATAATATTTTTAGTATATAAGGTTTTGTATTTATTTTTCAAAAATGTATACTTTTTTGAAATTTTTAAAAAAAAATTAGGAAAAATTATGATTTTGATATATTTTGAATATTTATGGAAATTTTAAATAAATTTATAATGAATAAAACAATAATTTTAATTAGGAATGAAAATTTTTTAAATTCTTTGAAAAATTATAAATTATATCAGAGGCAAAACATGAGCTTTTATCAAAAAAGCAAGTTTAATTACTTTTTATCAATATTGATTATAATAGATTTAATCTTGATTACACTAACATTGATTTCAGATGTAGGAGAGAACCTATATTTCAGCATAATTATCTTTGATACAGCTTTATGTATAATTCTCTTTATTGACTTCTTTACAAGATTATCTGATAGCGATGACAAGAAGCATTTCCTAATCAAAAACTGGACAGAACTCATTGCTGCAATTCCATTTGATTTGATCATGTTGCCATTTGTCTTGAACGGTTCTCTATTAAGAGTGTTCAAGGTTTTGAAATTCATTAAGGTAATCGCTCTCTTTTCACAGTTTTTTGAAACAATTGACTTTTTCCTTAAAAAGACTCATTTGGATGAAATATTCGGAATAACACTACTTGTTGTACTTGCTTCCACACTCGGATTATACCTATTTGATCCAAGCATAAACAGCTTATTTGACAGCCTATGGTTTGTTCTTTCAACAATTACAACAGTAGGTTATGGTGACGTTCTACCCCAATCCGGTGCTGGAAAGATAATTGGTCTTATAACATTGATAGTTGGAGTATTGATATTCAGTACAGTTACAGGAGCTATTGCATCTTACTTTGCAAGAAGAATATTAATGAATGAAGACTTCAACATTACAGAAAATGACGACAACATTGAACTTTTAAAAGAGACTTTAAGGTCAAACAAGAAAAATCTCAATGAAGTTCATAGCAAAGTCTATAAAATAGACAATGATGTCGAGTCACTTAAAAAAGAGATAAGTGAATTGAAAGAAATTAATAAAGAATTAAAAGAAGAGATTGAAACTTTAAATGAAAACTTAAAAAATAATTAATTAATAAAAAATCTATTTTTATGAATGATAAAAAGGATTATTCACTTATAATCCTTTACTGAATTTATCAAATTATCCATATTTGAGAACAATTCCTTTAGGTCCTCTTCTGATTTTTCATTGTCACCATCATGAATGATGAGCTCTTCTATAAGATTATTCATCTCATCATTGATTGATTCCATAATGCTTATTTTATCTTTAACGGTTTCATCCAGTCTTTCACTGTATTCTGAAGCCATTTCGATAATGCTTGTAGCAGAATCGGATTGGTGATAGAATAACTTATGACAACTATCTATAACTGACATGAAACGATTATGACTTAATTCCCCAGTCTCAAATCGTTTATTGATTAAGCCAGTGATATTCTCTTCCTTTTTATCAAATGCTTGTTTTTGATTATCGATTTCAATCTTATATGGCTTAAACTCAGGAATAATATCAACAACAGCATTTTCAACTGGTTTTGGACTGATATCTGGAGCAGGTGTGCTGACTACAGGTTGAGGTGATGGATTAAATGACATGTTATCCATTCTTTTTTCCTCAAAGTAAATCATGATTGTTCTTGCGATTGACAATATCCACCCTATTACAGCTATTCCAACAAAATAACTTGCTATTCCATTATCTGAGCCAGATAAAACGAAAATTGGAATCCAAAGGATTTCAAATAATGCCCCTTCTAAAATCCATCTTTGAACATTTCTCCTATTTCCTACAATGATTAATCCCATACCATTCAAAAGCATGATTATTGAAAATACTACCCAAAGGGAACTTGATTTTTTCCCCATTGGTTCAGAACTACTGTAAATTCCTTTCTTATAGGTGAAAGAGACATATATTGTTCTTAAAATGCATATGAACATGAATAATAATGCAAAACCAGCTAAGGTAGTTCCAAGATTATCATTATAAACACATAAAAACAATAAAAACCAAGGCAGTTCATATACCAAACCTTCAATAATCCAGTTCCTATTGGATTCCTTTGATCCCATATAGATAAAAGTCAACCCATTTATTATTGGAATGAATGAAAGCAGTATCAAAAAAGTTTTTTCTAAAGTGCTAAAAGCAGAATTTTCCATATGATTCCCCCTTAAAATAAATCATATATGTATATGTTTTCACTTTATATAAAATTTTTCAAAAAGATTAATTTTTAAGCAAAGATTTATAAAAAATAAAAATCATTATAAGTTAAGAATAATCAAAAATAGTATTAGTAAAAGAACAAAATTAAACAATATTTATTAATTCAATAATTATCAAGGTATTAAAATGTCAACTAAAGTCAACTCACCAGATGAACTTCCTAGAAAGCCTGGAATTTACATAATGAAAGACAAGAATGAGGAAATCATCTATGTGGGAAAGTCAAAATCACTTAGAAGCAGAGTGAGATCCTATTTTCAAAAAAACCTTGATAGGCCTAAGACCCAAGTCTTGATGAGTCATTTCAACAGCCTTGAATACATTGTAACAAATACTGAAAAAGAGGCACTTATTCTTGAAGCAAACCTCATTAAGAAACATAAGCCAAGATACAATATCAACCTAAAGGATGATAAAAGGTACCCTTATGTTAAGATAACTGATGAGGATTTCCCTAAAATAGTCATAACAAGGGATATAGGCAAAAAAGGTTCATACTACGGCCCTTTTACAGATGTTACTGCTGTTAGACAAACCGTAAAGTTCCTAAAGCAACTCTTTAGAATAAGAACCTGCAAAAGAATGGATGGTCCATGCTTGAACAGCCAGATTGACTTATGTTACGCCCCATGCAACGGCAGCATTTCCAAAGAGGAATATCATGAGCATATCAAGAAGATAGACCTTTTCTTCCAAGGAAAGTACAATAAGATCATCAAAGACCTTGAATCTGAGATGAAGGAAGCTGCTAAAAATCAGGAATTTGAAAAGGCAGCAGTCATAAGAGACCAAATAAGTTCAATTGAGGAAGTCATGAACAAGCAATTCGTTGAATTGAACAACGAGCTTGACCAAGACATCATTGCAATCTCATACACCACTCAAAATGCAGTTGTAGTAGTGATGAACATCAGAAACGGAAAGATCATTGGAAAAGACGATTTCCTTATGGACGGTTCACAGCATACAACTTCCGATGAGGTCATATCTGCTTTCATAAAGCAATTCTATGGAATAAACAGGCATATTCCTAAAGAGATTTTAATCGAAGAGGATATACCTGATGACAAGCTTATTGAAGAATGGCTAAGCGACTTAAGGGGTAACAAGGTGTCTATAAAAGTCCCTCAGAAAGGAAATAAGTTAAGATTAGTTAGAATGGCAGGTAAAAATGCAGATATCATAAAGAATCAAAAGCAAAAGATGGAAAACTCAATGATTGAGCTTAAGAAGTATCTCAAGCTTGAAAAGCTTCCAAGAGTGATTGAAGGTTACGACATTTCAAACATTTCCGGAAAATTGGCAGTTGGTTCCAAGGTTTCATTTTTAGATGGAAAACCAAATAAGAAGCAATATAAGAAATTCAAGATGAACACTCCCGGACCTAACGATTTTGCCATGATGAAGGAACTTCTTGAGAGAAGACTAATGCCTCTTAAGGAACATTATGACAAGATTAGAATCAATGAGGAACACTTGAGAAAGAACGAAGCGGAAACTGAAAGAATCGTTCCATTAAAATTAGGGGAAGAGCCAAATCTTATCGTTATCGATGGTGGAAAAGGACAATTAGGCATGGCTGTTGATGTATTGAAAGAATACAAGCTTACACATATACCTATAATCGGTCTTGCTAAGGAATTTGAAGAGATTTATATTCCAAACAGCAGTTTCCCAATAAGGATTCCTCAAGACAATGAAGCGTTGCATTTGCTTCAGCAAGTGAGAGACGAATCCCACAGGTTCGCAGTTACATACCATAGGAAATTAAGGTCCAAAAAGATTGAAGAATCTCCATTGGATAATATTGTCGGTATAGGCAAAAAAAGAAAAATAGAGCTTTTAAGACATTTTGGAGATTTAGAAGCTATTGAAAAAGCAAGCATCGATGAGATAAAAGAAGTTAATGGAATGAATGAAAAAGCAGCAACTAATGTTTACGACTATTTCCATAATGAAAAAAATGACTAGACTTGCCTTGAGATATAATCAAAGAATAGCTTTGCCAAGTTCTTGTTGGTGAACATGACCTTATAAGAGACATCATCACAGATTATATCCACTTTTTTTCCATCGATTCTGCAATCCATGATATTATCGAAACTTATTTTTATATTCTCCTTTCCTTTGAAGAATATCTCTTTTTTAGTTAAAAAAGCATTAGCGCGAATTCTTTTTGATTCATCATTTATTTGAAGCAGACATTTTAGGTCAAGATTTAAGAACCAATCTGAATTTAAGAACTCATTTACAAGCTTGGGAGTGGTATGGAACTTATTGATTCCTTTCTTATCCATAAACATGTTCAAAAGAAACCTGTCTATATTGTTCTCCTTAATGATGATTTCAGCATCATTATGGGCTTTCAAGACTTCTTCAGATGGCTTCTTAACCATTAGATCATTGTTTTTTCTTCTAAATCTGCTAAACAACATGTCTTTAGTAATTTTATTTAGTGATTATGACTTGGGTCATCACAATCAGGATCATCACATTCCTCAAAGTCATAAAGCTCGCAAATAGCTTCCAAAGGAAGTTCTACAGCATTTTCATGGAATGGATTGATTACAACACCATCAAACTCATCATCTTCTATATCAGAAAGAAGCATTGCAAGGTCTTCAGCGGAAATAACTAAACCGAATATGTCGAAATCCTCTTCTTCAGCTAATTTTTCAAGCTCATCGTCATCAGTGTAGATTGGGAAGAGTACATTTCCGTCCTCATCTTCAAGTCTCATGATTTCAAGGTCAATCTCTTCATCTAAAGCAATTTCCTCATCGGTTTTTCCTTCAAGAGCTTCAACATCTGAATTCAATTCAGCTGGAATGATGAAAGTAGCTTCCATAAATGCATCTACAAAAGCTTCCAATTGATCTTCATTCATTTCTTCAGGTCTGGTTTTCATGATTTCTTTAAGTTCTGGATTTTCAACTCTTTCATCCATAAGTAATTCTCCATCTATTAGATATATAAATATATATTTTGATAATATAAAAATTTATTTTAATTTTTATTCTTACATAATTTTATGACTAAATCTCGACTAATTCTTACTTTTTCACAATCTGGTTTTATTCTTAAAATCTCATCATAAATCCTTATCACTTTATTATAATCAGATAATTTCATAAAAATCAGCGCTTTATTATATAATGAATTAATATGCTTTGAGTCTAAATCCAATATTTTATCATAACATAAAAGAGCCTCATCTAATCGGGATAATTTTTCTAATGAAACTGCTTTTTGATATAAAATTCTTATTTTATTTGGATTTAATTTTAAATACTCATCAAATGAATCAATAGCATCCTCAAATAAATTTAATCGATATAACAAAGTCGCTTTACTGTCTAAAACGCTTAAATTACTTGGATTGATTTGTAAAAATTTATTATAATGATTTAAAAGTTTTTTATAATCTTCAGATTGATTTTCTTCCAGTTGTAAAATCTTTTCATACAACCTATAATCACATTCCGAATCATCTTCCATTAAAAAGCCATTATTGCTATTTTGTTTAAGATAATTATCTTCAATCTCTTCATTTATTAAATTATCATAATCGGACAAATCATCATAATTTGATTCCATTCTCTCATTTTTAATGAAGAATTCATCCAAATCATAATTATTTTCGAATAAATAATTAATTAAGTTCTCCTTATTATATAATGCATAAGAATCATTAGGGTCTAACTCTAAAGTCTTATTATAATACTCTAATGCTTCATCAAATTTGTTGAGTTCTGTTAAAGACTTAGCTTTAAAATTCAAAACACGAGTATTGTCTGGAAAATCATTTCGATGGCATCATCGAACATATGTAAATTATGTAAAGCCCTTCCTTTAAAAGTTAAAACAACTATATCATTAGGTGTGATATCTAGAATTTTATCATAACATAGAATAGCTTCTTCAAATTTTGAGGCATTATAAAGAACTTTAGATTTATATATTAATGATAAAAAATTATGTTCTTATGTTGCCGATGGTTTAATTATTGCAACTCCAACTGGTTCAACAGCATATTC
>NZ_CALDKF010000121.1 GCF_937898925.1 uncultured Methanobrevibacter sp. | reverse complement strand
GGATATCCGACGCGCACATGGCGCGCAGCCAGGCCTCCATCTCCGGCGTGGGGGTACTGGTGACATAGGGCACGATGGTGTTGTCAAAGTCCAGCATTAAGAGCTTGATTCCCCTCTGCTCCAGCAATTGGGGTGTCAAATCGGTAATGCTGTCTGCTATTATAGTGGGCAACAGAGAAAAACGCATATCCCGAAACCTACTTTCATAAAATACAGCAGTATTATAGCACAGTCGGAGGGAATTGTCCATGTTTTCTAAGGTATTTCTCGCCCAAACAAGCCGGGAAATGGAGGAATTCCAGCCGGAAAGAACCGCCTATATGGCATGCCACTTCTCACCTTACAGCACAGGTCTTTCCAACACTCCTCAAAAAATCCCGGAAAACAGCATTCTGCTGCTTGATGACAGCACACCGGTTCAAGGACATGACCCGAATGTTGTTGCCGAACAATTGGAGGAGCTGGTAAAGCGATTTTCTGTAAGCGCCGTACTGTTGGATTTTCAAAGAGAGGAAAATGAGGACATATGGGAAATGACTTCCTATATTTTGAAGGCACTGCAGATGAGGTTCCTAAAAATGTAATTTCCATAAAATCACTTAAATTAAATTTTTCAGCTATTCTAAGATAGAATTAACCAGATTAAATAATTCTTTTGTCTTATAATTTATATTTTGTTAATTTACATATATATAATTGATTTAAATATATAAAATATATTAATAGTTTAAAACATATATTATTGTAATTGATATTTGATTTTTTATAATTGTTTTCAATAATTTTGGTGTAAAAATGGATGAAATTATAAGATACATGCTTAGAGAAGATGAAGGTTTTGGAGATATCACTTCAAATGCATTAATTCCAGAAAATAAGATATTTTATGCTAAATTGATTACTAAAGATGATGGAATCCTTGCAGGAATTGAAATCATAAAGGAAATGTTTTTAGAGTATGGCATTGAAATCATCTCATCAAAAAATGACGGGGATGCAATTTCCAAAGGGGACGTTCTTTTAGAGCTTGAAGGAAATGCCCGCAAGATCCTTCTTTTGGAGCGCACTGCACTTAATTTGCTTATGAGGATGTCTGGCGTAGCTACCATAACAAACAGGATAGTCAAAAAGGTTCATGATGTGAACCCTAAAATAAGGGTTGCAGGAACACGTAAGACTGCACCTGCACTTCAAAAGTATGATAAGTTAGCCATTGCCATTGGTGGTGGAGACCCTCACAGATCTGCATTGGATGACATGATTTTGATTAAGGACAATCATATTGCAGTTGTCGGTTCAGTCAAAAAGGCTCTCGAATTGGCTAAAGAGAACAATAGCTTTTCAAAAAAGATTGAAATTGAAGTAGAATCACCTGAAGATGCAATAATTGCCTGTGAAAATGGTGCAGACATTGTAATGTTCGACAATATGTCTCCAGATGAAGCTCAAGATACATTAAATGCTTTAGAGGAAAAGGATTTGAGAAAAGAGGTATTGATTGAGATTTCCGGTGGAATCACTGAAGACAACATATTGGATTATGCTCCATTGGATGTTGACATAATTTCCTTAGGTTCAATAACCCATCAGGCAAGCAGCTTGAATTTCAGTTTGGACATGGATTAGATGTTCAAATTCAGTTTGATTCAATTATTTTTTTTTAAATTTTTGTTTTATTGAATAAAAACATTTTCGGCTTGTGGACTTATGGATAAGTTTATATGCCTTATTGCTTAATGTAAATATAACTTTTAATATGAGGTGAAATCATGGCAAATCTTGAAAAGAATATAGAAGAAAAACTCACTGAAGTATTTAAAGGCGAATTTGAAAAGGAAGATTTTGAATTGAATTATCTTATAACCGATGATGTAATCACTTTCTTCTTCCCAATAGCAGAAGGAAAAGAGCTTTCACTTGATTCCATTGAAAAGATTTCAAGTATAATCGATGCTAGATTTGAAGGTTCCAATATTGTAAACCAAGAATATAGATATGCATTCAATCTTGATCCTTGTGCTGACTAAAATTATTGTTTTTTAAATAAAATTTTATTTTAATTTATTTTTTTATTTATTATTTTATTATTTTAATTTATTTTTTTATTTATTATTTTGATTAAATTTTTATAATTTTTTTTCTTTCCAAAAATTTTTCACTATTTTAAATTTTTAATATTTTTTCGCTATTGTTTCAAGTATAGTATATTATTTCTATTTTTTACAACAATTTTCATTGATTTTTCAATTAATAATTTTTATATTTTTCACATAATTCATAATTTTAAAAAAGGGATTTTTCAATTTTTATAAGCTATCAAAATTATTGACTTTTGCTATAATTATTCATATAGTTGTAGAGTAAACTATATGAAAAAATAATCATAAAATTAAAATAATGCGATACCTTTATATATTCCTTTAAACAAATATATTATTACATCTAGATAAGCAAATGGATTTTTTAGATTTTAAATCAATTTTTATTAAAAAATAAAAATAATTTTTTATCTAAATTTACATTTCACTTGCTTTTCATGATTTATTTAAAATTTAGATAAATTTTATTAATATTAAAATTTTTATTGTAATTCTTATGCTTATGATAAATTTTTATGAACTAATTATTGCATTAGCCAGTTAATAATTCAGTTATAATCAATTATTAATAAAATTTATAATATTTATTATGGAGACGGTATTATGGCTGAAGAAGAAATCAATAATGTTGAAATCGAAGAAGAGGAAGATGAATACTTACCTTTCGCTAAAGCAGAAGTTGTTCGTTTAATGAAACAAAACCTTGATGATGACAAAATGATCAGGGAAAGAGTAAAAGTGGAAATGAACAAGTTCTTAGGAGACATCCTCAAGCAAGTTTGTGAACAACTCAATGAGTACCCATACACAACCATTGAGTACGAAATGCTTAAAGAGTCAACCTATCCATACACTAACATCAAAAGAATCAACCAAGAAAAAGAAAGAATTTTATTACACTTAAACGCTATTAAAGCAGATTGTGATGCATTAGCTATGGATGTACAAAAGACTCTCAAATTAAAAGATGTCGTAGAGGAAGATGAGTTCACTCCATTATCTATGACAAAACAAGAAGAAGATGAAGAAGAAATAGAAGAATAAATCTTCTATCTTTCTTATTTTTTTTATTTTTATTTTAAATTCAATTTTAACTACTTTTTTTTAAATTTTACATTTTTAACTATTTTTGAAGCTTTTTTTAAATATTAAAAGACATAAAAACTTTTTAATATTCTTCTAATCAATTACAGTAAAACCAGTTTTTAGATTTTTAAGCTCATCATCAGTTAAGCTTTCAGTTTTTGCACGAACATCCATGATTTTGCTTTGTCCGAATGGATCTTCTATAAGCAAGAGAGTTTCAAGTTCCCCATCTAAAATCTTGTGCAGGTTTTCAAGAACAATTTTTCCATTTTTTTGAGAAGTCTCATCGGTAAACATATTAAGTGCCCTTTCAGTTGCTTCAATGAATCTTACAACAACCCCTTCAACATTTGAGATGTACCCTTCAGACTTTGGACCAGGTTCAACTTTGATTCCAACTTCAGGTAGTGAAACTGTAGCTGACTGGGATCTGACCACTCTTGAGTCCAAAGATTTTTTGGTAATTATCAAACTATGTTTGGCAGGGTCTTTCTGTTCAGTTGCCAAAACATCATTATGTCTGAATCCACATCTTTCACATTGTATGGTTGATTCAACAACCTCTCCAAAATAAGCAAGTTCATGAGTTTGAGTAGTGTAAGTTGCAGTTCCTTTTCCTCCACATACTGGACAATCCATCTTCATTTCTGCACTTTTTCCAGTTGTCACATCATCTGTGTTCATATTAATTCTCTCCTTTATTAATTTTCATACTTGTGCAATAGCTATTGATAATTATTAAGTCTAAATAGTATAATTTGGATAGTTGATATTAACTATCTATTTTAGATTTCATTGATTAGATATAGTTAACTATATTTTAAAAACTAATTAATTTTCAATATTTTTTAATTTTCTATAATATTTTTATTTTTTTAATATTTATAATTTTTAATGAATTTTACTTAAATTAGTATCCTAATGAAAATCTATCAAAAATATTAATTTAATAATTTTTATGCTAATATTTATTAATAATAATAAATATATAAATACACTAGGATAAATTCTATAATGTTGGATATTGTATTATTTATTGCATTAGTATTTAATATATTTTATTTGAAAAATTCAATGTTTAACAATTTATCATTTTATATTTTTATCAAAATTACACAATTTTTAAAAGAGGAGTGATTACTTGTATTCTATAAATTCTGTTGAAGATCTTCAAGAATTAAATCCTTATATTATTGTAGGATGTGGAGGTGGAGGAGAAAAGTTCTCTAACCTTGAAGGGATTGAAACAGTAGGATTCCTTGATGATAACCCTGCAAAACAAGGAAAACCTTTCTGTGGTCTTGAAGTGGCATCAAACTTATCAGATTTATTTGAATCTACTGAAGCAAATACTGTAGCAATCATGTTGCCTATTGGAGCTGAAGGAACCGCTTTGAAATATGCAGTTCAAGCATTGGCAAATGGTAAGAATGCAGTTGTTTCATTTAGATCTTTATCTTTATCTGAAAATGAATCTTTATTAAAACTTGCTGAACAAAATGATGTTTGCATTAAAGAGATTAGTCCAAGATTGGATGTTGTACGTAAAATTTGCGGTGTAGCACCTGAAAAATGCTGTGAAGTATTGCCTAAGATTTCATACGAAGCAAAGGCACCTGTTATTTTTGTTGGAGGTACTTCCCAGGAATGTGGTAAGAGAACCACTACCAAATCCTTAGGAATTGAAGCTATGAAAAGAGGAATGAAAGCTTCAATCATTTCCACTGATGAAATGGGATTGGAACAGCCTACTGCATTTAACTTCAGAGCAGGAAGCTTATCTGCAATGGACATTCCTTCCGCTATCTTAAGTTCAATCAAGTATGTTGAGGAAAATGACCAACCGGATATTATCTTTATCGAAGGGCAATCAAGCTTAACTGAAGATGGAAACCCTCACCCAAGAGGATTGTCTGCATGTATCCTAATCGGTGCAGATCCAGATGCAGTTGTCGTAGGTCACAGACCAAACCACCCATACCGTGAACCAAGAGGCATCGATTATGAGGTAAAAGCTATTGAAGCTGTTGTACCTACCACTAAAGTTGTCGGTTTATCAATCAATCTTAGAAATGCTGATGAAGACATGACTTTAGAAAGCTTTGAAGAGAAATATGGCTTGCCTGCAGCAGATATGTATTCTGGTGGAGCAGCTAAGATATTAGATGCAATTTTAGAATATTTAGATAAAAACTAATTGATTTTTATTTATTTTATTTATTTATTCTATTACTTTTTTTATTATTTTTTTAAATCTTTTTAGAATTCTATTTTTTAAATACATTTTTCATAAAAAAATAATAACTTTTATAACTATAAAAAAATATATACTTTAATGTAACAAAGTTTAATTTATTAAACTTTTAAATTAATAAACAAATTTTTTATAAAATATTATAAAATTTTTAAAATTTTTTTAAATTTATTTAAAATTAATTTAATCATTTTATTTATCGAATTTAAGGGAAGATCAAAATGAGTTTTACTGATAACTTAAAGAAAAGCCTTGGTTTTGAAGAAGATGACTTTGGCAGTGCATACGGAATTGGCGATTACGGAGAAGATGAATTTTTTGAAGAGGAATTCACTAGCATTTCTCCAGAACAAACTTTTTATGAAATCGTTTTAATCAGACCAAAATCCGTTGATGATATGGATTACATCTTTGACCAAATCGTTGAAGAAAACAACCCTGTAATTCTTGATTTAAAATTCCTTGAAAAACAAAGTGAAAAAGATTTCAGGCAAGCAGGAGAAATCTTAAAGCTTTTAAGACACCAATATGGTGCAGAAGCAATCTTGCTTTCACAATCTGAAGACAAAAACCTAATTATTGTAACTCCATCCAGAGTTAAATTAGTTAGAAAAGATTAATTAACAATGCTCATATTGTTTTTCCTATTCTTTTCTTTTTCTATTTTTTTAATTTTTACAACTATTTTAAATTCTTTTTTTATAATTTTTATCAATTATTTAATTTTTTTAATTTATTATTTTCAATTTAACTTATATGGTGGTATCATGAGTCATGTGGAAAGATCAGTGGAATTATTCGGATTGAAATTCAATTGTGCACAGTCTGTTTTTGCAAGCTTTTCTAAAGAATTGGGGCTTGATGAAAAACAGGCACTTAAAATTGGTGGTTGTTTTGGAAGCGGCATGCGTAAAGGTGAAGTCTGTGGAGCATGCACTGGTGCATTAATGGCTTTAGGTTTGAAGTATGGTCAAAGCGAAGTTGGTGATAGGGATAGCAAACTAAAGTCTGATGATGTTTGCGTTAAATTCTTAGAGGAATTTGAATCAGAAAACGGTTCTTATATCTGCAATGAATTATTAGGCTGTGACATAAGAACTAAAGAAGGAGTTGAATATGCGGTGGAAAATAAGCTTTTCACTGAGTTCTGTCCTAAAATGGTTGAATCCGCTACATTGATTGTGGAAAAACTAATTAAGGAATAATTTTTTAATTATTCCCTTTATTTAATATTGAAGAACTTTTTAGCATTTTCAAATGCTACCTTATCTATCCCTTTTTTATCGTATCCTAATTTTTTCAGTGTTCTCACGGTTTTTGGAACAGAAAGTGGATCAGATGGCTTATTGCTTATATCACTATTCAATAGGAATTTATCAAAGCCGTATTTGTCCAATATTTCAATTGCCTCTTCAACCTCCATCTTTTGAGGCTGTACAGTCAATCCTATGGTGAACTCCTCATCAATCACCTCTTCTATGGTATTGAGGTTTATGTGATCGATTACAACAAGCTTTGGATTGATGTTTTCAAGCACTATTTCCTTTATGTCCTTCAGGACTTCAAGCTTGTTTTTTCTTGGTGTATGAATGATAACTTTTGATTCTGTTCTTTCTGCCAATTCCAATTGTTTTTTAAAGACTTCCTTTTCCAAATCAGTGTTTTCATCCAATCCTATTTCTCCAATAGCTATTATGTCATTGTTTTCTATCCAAGTCTCTAATGCTTCAAATATGATTTGATTATTTTCTAATGCATTAGCTGGATGAATTCCCAATGCAACCTTTAGGTCAAGGCCATATTCTCCTGCCCTTCTTGGCTCAAAGTTTAGGATTCTATTCAAGTGGTTTAAAAGTATTTTAGGGTCATTATCAATTTTATATGGGTAGTATGAGCAGGTAATTGCGGTGTCTATTCCGCTAATGAACATCTTTTCAAAGTCTTCACTGCTTCTTGAATCAGCATGCATATGTGTATCAATCATATTTTCACCATGTTTTCTTAATCTATTGGAATTTCACAATTAGAATGTCTTTTGCAGTATATTAGAAAAATCTCTTTCTAATTATTATTTGATTTGTTTTATATATTATTTTTTTCTAAAATTCATTTAGATTCAGTTTTTTATAAAAATTTAACAGTTTGACATCAATATTGATTTCATCTTGTTATTGTTGTTCATGTTTTTCTAGCATGTTTATATATATGTTTATGAAAATTATTAATTGAGTTAATTATCCGTTAACAGATAATATGATTAAATTTTTAACTTTCAATTAGGTTATTTATTTGGTCGTGGGGTGTTTTGAGTTGGGGATTAAATTTTTGTTTTTTGGGTTCTTGTTCTTTTTTGGTTAGTTTTATTGGATTATAAGTGATTTAAATTTTATTAAAAATTAAGTTAATGTTTAGTTTATCAATTGATTTGATAATCTAAAAATGGTGGTAATATGTATTATTTCTCAGTAGTTGGAGAAGAGTTGAAATTTTTAAATAATTCAGATATTAGATTAAAAGTCTTAGTGGATTTAGTGGATGGGCCTTTGAAAATAAGGGATATAAATAGGAAGTCTTTGTTGAGCTACAGCTCAATTTCAAGTAATATTCATAAGTTGTGTGATGAGGGATATGTTGAGAAAATCCATAACAGCTTTCAATTGACAAATCTAGGATTGATTTACATCACACTACTAATGGATTTCAGGGATGTGATTTCAACAATTACCAATAATTCTGATTTTTGGCTAGATCATGACATAAGTTCATTAACAATAGATGATTTAAATAAGCTCTCCTCTTTGGAAGGCTCTGAATTGATTAGATGCAATTCAATGGATATCTACAAGACACACAAGGAGTTCAAGCGCTTATTCAAAAATTCTAAACAATTAAAGGTAATATTTCCTTACCTCCATCCGGAATATCCTAAATTAATCAGAAGATTGGTTTTAAAAGGAATCTCTGTTGAATTGATAGTTTCTAGAGACATATTGGATGGCTTTATAAGGGATATTGGAAACGATGTTGTTAAAAAAGGGATTTATGAAGGCAATTTTTCAATAAAATACCTAAATGATGATATTAAAATAGCTCTTGCGATTTCAAATGAATTCATTACAGTTGGATTGTTTAAGTTAGATGGAACTTATGACCAAAACAGATTATTGTTGTCCAATAGGAAAAAGGCAATTAGTTGGGGATTGACTATTTTTGATTCATATGATGAAAGTGCATTGACTTTGGTTTTGGATTGATTTTTTAGGTGATTTGATGTTTAATGAAGATGATTCAATAAATAGATCTGATGATTTCATAACCGTTCGCTTTTTATTGGCTTCTAAAATGAGGCCTTTGCTTTTGTTATTGTTATCAGATATGGAGTATGATTTAAATGCCTTTAGGGAGGAATTGGATAAGCCTTCAGCCTCAATATTGCATGGATTGAAGGAATTGGAACGCATCAACCTGATAAAAAAGAATTTCAAAAGGTATTCATTATCATCTAAAGGTGTCTTATGCTCTGCAAGCTTGAAAAAGCTTTTTATGGATTTGTATATTTTCGAAATGAATAGGGATTTCTGGCTCAATCATTCAATTGAATCAATTCCAAGGGATTCCTTTAGAAACACCTACTTGCTGAAGGATTCTGTTTTTGTGGAATCTGATGAGCATAACCTGTCAAAGTCATTCACAAAGTATCTGGAGTTATTAAGTAATTGCGGAAATATGGAAATAATTCTTCCTATATTCCTGGAAGAACATTTGGAGATAATTTTGGAAAATTTGGAAAATGGAGACAATTTGCTTTTGATAACAAATGATGAGGTTTTATCTTCCTTAAGGAACTCTAAGTATTATGGTGATTTGGCTGATTTTTCTAAAAAGGGCCAAGTGATCATTAGAAAGGTGGATTATGACTTAAAGGTGTTCTTGACAATCTGTGATGAATTCATGTCCTTGAGTCTTTTCTTTAAGGATGGGCTTTTTGACAATTCCTGCTTTATTCTCAATGAACATTCTGATGGTATAAAGTGGGCTAAGGCATTGTTTGAAAAGTTTTTTGAAAAGTCCGTTAGGGTGATTTAAGGTTTAAAAGGCTAAAAAATAGTTTAGTAGTTAGATTATTATTTTTAAAATGTAAAAAAAGTTAAAAAAATACTAATATTTAAAAATAATTAAAAAAAGTTTTAAAAATTTAAAAAAGTTTATTGAAGTTTTGCTTCAATAACTTCTTTTAAATCTTCTATTTGCACTCTTTCCTGTTCTTCAGTGTCCCTATCTCTTATTGTTACAGTATTGTCCTCTTTTGTGTCAAAGTCTACTGTAATAGCTATTGGAACACCTACTTCATCTGCACGAGCATATCTTTTTCCGATTGTTCCTGAAGTGTCGTTGTCTACAGTGAAACCAGCTTCACGAAGTTTATGTGTGATGTCAATTGCTATTTCACCGAGCCCTTCCTTGTTCATCAATGGGAAGACACTAACTTGAATTGGTGCAATTTCCTTTGCAAACTTGAAGTATTCCTTTTCAAATCCGTCTTCTTCAGTCTTGAATGAATGCAATAATGTGCAGTAAAGAATACGGTCAATACCGAATGAAGGTTCGATTACGTGAGGAATGATTCTTTCCCCTTTAACTTCCTCTTCAACGTCTTCAAAGATCAAGTGATCTTTGAGAATCTCGAATGTGTTGTCAAGTTCAAGGATGAATTTTCCTTCACTTTCGATTTGTTCTTTAAGTGCTAAAACTTCATCATCTGATAAGTTTTCAATGTAAGTCTTGATTTTTGGAGAATCTCCCTTGAATGCAGGTCCGAATAGCTTTAAGTTAGGCTTTACGATGGTTTTTGAAACGAGTTTAGGTTCATCGTATTCCATGTAAATGCTTAATTCCTCATTACTGAACTGGCTGTGTGCAGTTAGGTCATAGTTTCCTCTATCTGCAATACCGATGATTTCAACCCAACCGTATTGGTCAGTCAAGCATTCAACGTCCCAGCAGTCTAATGCATAGTGAGCCATTTCTCCAGGCAAGTGTTGTCTGAATCTCAATACTTCATCAGGAATGCCTAATTCCTTAAGGAATTTTCTTGCAAGATACAATTGGTAAATCAATGTTTCAGAAGATACGACTCCTTGGTCTAAAGCTTCTTGAGCAGTGATTTCCAAGGTTTCCTTATCATTCATTTGAACATCTTGAGAGGATAAGTATAATATTTCATCAGCTATTTGCTTAAATTTTGGATGGGTCTTGTCTTCAGGGTCTAGGAATATTTCCGCTTCAGCTTGAGTGAATTCTCTTAGACGAATGACACCTTGTCTTGGAGAGATTTCATTTCTGTATGCTTTTCCAAGTTGCACAGCACCGAATGGGAGCTTGTTTTTAAAGAATCTGGATAATCTTTTGAATAGGATGAAAATTCCTTGAGCTGTTTCAGGTCTCATGTATCCTACTTTGTCGCCTTTTGCCCCGATTTCAGTCTTGAACATCAAGTTGTAGTTCCAGATGTTTGCCAAGTCTCCGCCACAGCTTGGACATTTGATGTTGTTTTCCTTTACGATTTCATCCATTTCGCTGTTTTCCAAGCTTTCCACATCTTCGCCGATTGCCTCTTCAATGATGTGGTCTGCCCTGAACACTTCACCGCAAGAGAGACATTTGGTCATAGGATCTGTAAAGTTGTCAACGTGTCCAGATGCTTTCAACACTTCCTTAGGCATTACAGTTGGCCCTTCAATTTCGTGGAAACCTTCTCCTGCAATGTATTGCTTTCTCCACTTTTGCATGATGTTATTCTTTAAGCTTGCTCCAAGAGGTCCGTAATCAGTAAATCCTGACACTCCTGAGTAAATCTCAAAAGATGGCCATAAGAAACCTCTTTTACGTGCAATATTAAACATTTTTTCATGATTCATTAATATTTCTCCATAAGTAAAATAATTTTTTAAATTAATTAGAATATTTAATTAGATATTTTGAAATAAGTTATTATAATCAAATAATTTAACTTAATAATTTAACATTTTAATTTTTCTATTTAATTATTATTATAAGTTTTTATAAAATTAGATTACAAAATTGTAAAAAATAAGTTAAATTAAAAAAAGTAAATTAAAGTTAATTAGTCAATTATTTTTTATAATCAACTAATTCTCCGATTCTATTTACCACAGAATCAATGGATTTTTGGCTGTAATTCAATTCAATTGCATCATATTTGCATGTTTGAACGCAGTGTCCACAGCCAACACATTTGTCTTGATCAATTGTTATCTTGCCGTCTTCAAGATAAATTGCATTTCCAAAGCAAATGTCATCACCTAAACATCTTCTGCACATCTTACAGTTTTCATTAACTGTATGCACTTCAACGTCTTCAAGTCTTTTGACCTTATTGCTGATTTCATCATCTAGATCTGGAAGAACTTTCCATAGACAACAGCAAGGACAGCAATGGCAAATTGTCAAGAGTTCTTCTTTAGGCCTTACATTCATCCAAACGCTATCTATCTTGTTTCTGCCGATAACATGGCTTAATCCTAGTTCATCTGCCTTGTCAACATGTTCTAATGCCTCTTCAACAGTAGCACTTCTACCGTATTTTGAAGCTATCTTTCGGCTTGCAGGGCCAATGAAAATACAACCGAAGTCCTGCGGATAATCTTGACAGTTTGCAGAAGATCTGCAGAGGCATTTGTGCATGATAACGATATCTTCAGCTTCCTTAATCACTTCCTTAATGATTTGGCTTGGGACGAACTCTGAATCATCTTTCTGGAAGCTTTGATTGATCTCAATGTTTGTTGTAATTGTCTTTTTTATTGACTTCTTATTTGGAAGGACATAAACCTCATCGTCTTCGAATAGGATCTTATCGATGATTTTTTTAGCTATTCTTGATTTTCTGGTTAATCTGGAAAGGAAAAATCTTGTGTGAAAAGCGTGTTTAACAAAAGTTGTAGTCACATCTTCATAATATCCTTTTCGTCTATCTTTATCGTCCATAGTTTAGTCCCTTGAATTTTTTATTTATATAAGTCTAATATAGATATAATCTTATTTATATTTAAATATTTTTTGATAAGTTTTTCAAGAAAAAAGTTTCTTTAATTATTCATCATTATTTTCATCTTCTATCTTTTTATTCAATCGTCTTAAAATGCCTTTTAATGTATGTGCTTCTCTTCCAGTAATGAACGCCCTATTGATGATATTCTTGAACACTTTCAATCCGTTTTTCTTTTTATGGTCTGGAATGGATAGTGTGCCGATTAGCTTTTCCATATCACTTAGCAAGTATTCCTTTTCAAGTGCAGTGCTTTCTTCCAATCCTTCAACGGGATAGTTGTTTCTGTTTTTAAAGACTTCATAGAGAATGACTGCTGCTGCATGTGAAATGTTCATGATGGGATAGCTTGGGTCAGTTGGAATGCTTACAGTAATATCGCACATTTCTATTTCTGCATTTGTTAAACCGTTTCCTTCCCTTCCAAAAAGGATAGCGATCTTATCATTGTAGTTCATTGATTTTCCAAGCTCTTCAGGCTTTATTGGAATCCTTGAAAGGTTATAGCTTCCACCCGGAGCTCCAGTTGAACCGACTATGAAATCGATGTCATTGTCCTTTACAAAGTCTTCAACTGTATCATAAACCAATGCATTTTCAACGGTTTCCCTTGCATGCATTGCCTGATAATAAGCCTCATCCTTAAGGGTGCATGGGTTGATTAGAACCAGTTTATGAAGTCCGAAGTTACCCATTGTCCTTGCTAAAAATCCAACATTTCCAGGAGATTCGCATTCTACAAAAACAACATAGATGTTTTCCTTAAGTCTGATAGTCTCTTCATCTTCAACTATCTCCTTAACCTTGCCTCTATCGCTTGATTTGTTTTTGTTTTTCATGTTATCTCTGTTATTGGTTCTTCATTCACCATAAGCCATTTTAAGTAATTGAATAAGATTTAATATTTTTATGTTTTCAAGACCGATTTCATTTAATCCGTCTTGTATGTTGATTTGACAGAATGGGCAGATTGTAGTCACATAATCTGCACCGGTTTTTTTAACCATCTCTGCTTTGTCCTTAGCAAGCCCTAAAGCAATTTCAGGTTTTCCGGATTTGATTCCTCCACCTGCACCACAGCATTGGTTAGGAAGTTCAAGCTCTTCAAATTCAACTCCAGGAATCATTTCAATAATCTTTCTTGGCTCTTCTCTGATTCCTTGTCCTCTTGATAAATGGCATGGATCATGCCAGGTCACTTTGGTATTCAATTCTTTCATTTTGCTTGTATCAAGCTTGTCAATTAGGAACTCACTGATATCCTGTACATTAAGCTCGGAACCATATTTCGGATGGTCATTTTTAAGGGTTGCTCCACAACCTGCACAGATAGTGATTACCTTATCGTAATCCTTGAAGATTTCCTTGTTTTTGTCTACAAGCTCTTGAACTACGTCAACTTGACCTGTTCTTAAAAGAGGGGAACCGCAACATACTTGTCCTTCTGGAATGTCTATCTCGATGTTATTTGCCTTCAATACATCAAGTAGTGCATATCCTACCTCTTGGGCTCTGTAATCCACCATACATCCTGTGAATAATGCAACTTTTTCCTTATCTTCATTATCATCAGTATAATATTTGCCTTCTTCATCCCATTTCTTATGGATTGTTTCAATGAATGGCTCTTCAGGTTTGCTTACACTTCTTCCGCTTGCTACAACATTGTCCTTGAAGACCTTATGGGCATCAAGAGGTCCAAGATTTCCTGCATAAGCCATTGCTCTGAGTTTTTCGATTGCATCCCCAAAGCTGTTGATGTTTTTAGGACAGATTTCCCCACATTTTCCACAGCTTGTACAGGAATACATTCCGCTGTCAAGAGCTTCTATCAATCTGTCATATTCATCTCTTGGATCAAAGTCAAACTTGGAGATGTATCTTAAGTAGTAAGGTCCGAGGAATTCTTCATTGAAGTGCTTTACCACAGGGCAACTGGATAAACAGGTATAACATTCAATGCAGCTTCTAACCTTTTTGGTATCCTTGATGTCTTCAGGCTTAAGCTTTTCATGGGAAGTTTCGCTGTCACAATCCAAGCTTAACTGCAATTGCTTTACCTTTTCATCAGCAGAACTTCTATCCACAATCAAATCCTTTATGACTGGGAAGTCTAATGGTTCAATTAATACATTATCGTTAATTTCTGCCTTACATGCAAGTGCACCGTTTCCGTTGATTTTCACTCCGCATGAACCGCATTGTCCTGCAAGGCATGAGCTTCTAAAGCTGATATCAGCATCATATTTTCTGTTGATTTCTTCCAATGCATCAAGCACTTTCATTCCAGGATATTCTTCAATTTCATAAGATTCAATATGAGGTTCCTCATCAGTCTCCTTGTTGAATCTTTTTACATAAACGGTTATCATAGCAATCCCTTTTTTAAAACTATCAAATAATTATTTTGTCAATATGATTTTTAAATTGATTTTATATTTTTCCTTTAAATTACATTTATTTATTTTATATAATATAATAATAAATCACTTTATATATTTTTATTTGCTTTATTATAAAGTTTAGTGTTTTTTAATTACAACAATTCTTCTTAGCAATCGCTTTAAAATTTCCTTAAAAATGCTATGTATTAAATATGTAAAGAAACTAATATTTTATTATGATAATTTATGAGATTTTATAATTTTATGAAATCTCAGAATTCTAATTATTATCTAATACTTACAATTATTATAAAAATTTTAGAGATTAATCGAAATCTCGTGTGTGGTGAATTTATATGGCTTATGATCAATTAGTAACTAGTGAAAAAGGAGATAAGCTTTTCCTTTTAGGTAATGAAGCTGCTGTTAGGGGAGCTATTGAAGCTGGCGTATCAGTTGCAGCAACTTACCCTGGAACTCCTTCTTCTGAAATAGGTAACATATTATCAGTTGTTGCTAAAAATGCAGAGATGTACTTTGAATTTTCTGCAAACGAAAAGGTAGCTATGGAAGTGGCAGCCACTGCAGCTGCAAGTGGCCTTAGGTCATTCACTTTCATGAAACATGTAGGTTTGAATGTAGCTGCCGATTCATTCATGACTACTGCTTATTCTGGTGTTAAGGGAGGAATGATTGTTCTTGTAGCAGATGACCCTTCACTTTTTTCTTCTCAGAATGAACAGGATACAAGAAACTATTCAAGATTATCCTCTGTCCCAATTTTAGAACCATCTTCTCCTCAAGAGATAAAGGATATGATGGTTTACGGATTTGACTTA
>NZ_CALDKF010000120.1 GCF_937898925.1 uncultured Methanobrevibacter sp. | reverse complement strand
CCTGCTTCCACTTATCATAGGTTCTTGACAGGTCTTACTGGAGACAAGATGTCAAGCAGCAAGCCAAACACTGCAATCTACTTGAATGAAACTCCTAAGCAAGCTGAGAAAAAAGTCAAATCATCTAAAACAGGTGGAAGAGAAACTCTTGATGAGCAAAAGGAGTTAGGTGGAAGACCTGATGAATGTGTAATCTATGAAATGCTTGTTTATCATTTGGTTGATGATGAGAAGGAGCTTGAAAAGATTCGTGAGGAATGTGTAAATGGTGAGCTCATGTGCGGACATTGTAAGGTTCATGCAGCAGAGCTTATGAAAGAATTCTTTGAAGACTTGAAGGTTAAGCAAGAGGGATCCGTAGAGATTGCTGAATCATTGTTTGATTAGGCCAATTAGTAAAAATAGATATTTTCATTAAAAATCAGTTTAGAAATCAGTCTAAAAACCAATTTAAAAATTAGTTTATTAAATTAACATCTTAAGGTGTTTTTATGGATATTAAGCATTATTTAAAAATAGCTAAGGAAGAGACAAAAGCTGCATTTTCAAATAACAAATGGCTCTTATTGTTTTCAACATTATTGTTTGTGATTCCACTTCTCTTTGGTTATTTTTATGCAGATAGCATTTCAGAATACATTCAGCCTATGGTGGATAATTTCCAGAAGCAGGTGGATGAAGGGACAATTACCTTAACTACCCATTCCATATTCACAAATAATGTAACTGTAGCGTTTATATTATATGCTCTTGGAGCTTTAGGTGGAGTGTTAGGGGCTCTTATTTTAGCGAATAACGGTATGTTCATAGGTTATTTTGGTGCAGATTTCAATATTTACGCTTACTTGGCATTAACTGTGCCTCATGGAATATTCGAAATTCCAGCAATCATTATCGCTACTACCGGCGGTTTTGTACTCCTTTCATTTGTACTTCATTTCATATGGAACCTAAGGTCTCCAGACTATTCTTATTTGGACATTTTCGATCCATATTTTTCTGATGTGAAGATCACTTTCAAGCAAAGGTGTTATGCATCATTTAAAATGAATCAAAACAAGATAAAGGAGTCTTTTGTATTCTTATGCCTTGCTGTAATCCTATTGATCATTGCAGCATTCATTGAAGCGAATATAACTGTGCCTCTTGCAGGTAAGCTATTGCCTTTCTTCGGTTTAAGCATGGGCTAATTAGTTTTTATTTTCTAATTCTTTTTTTACTCTTTTATTCTTTTTTTTCTTATTACTCTTTTCATTTTTTTATTTTTTTTATTTTTTTTAGTATTTTTAACTTTTTTATTTATTTAAGAAACTTAACTAATCTTAAAATAAGTTTTTATACTATAATGACTATAATTATATGATGTATATTAATTATAATCTCATTTTTTCTAAATTTTATAATTAATCATTAAAAAATAATTTTAATTAATCAAAATTATTATTCATCAAAAAAATTTAATGTGATAAAATGATTAGATGTGTGTCTTGTGGAGAAGAATACGAAGATGATGAAGTTATCTACAACTGTAAGAAATGTGGTTCTGTCTTGGAAGTAGAAGTGGAAGTTGATGTTCCTAAATCTACTTTTGAAGGTAGAAGAGATAACTTATGGAAATACAAAGAATGCTTGCCTGTAGATGCAGAGAAAAGAGTTTCCTTGGATGAAGGAGGAACTCCATTCTGCAGATGTGAAAAATTAGGTAAGGAACTTGGAATTGACCTTTACGTTAAAGTGGAAGGATCAAACCCTACCGGCAGTTTCAAGGACAGAGGAATGACTATCGGTATGACTAAAGCTATGATGCTTGGAGTGGATACTGTAGGTTGCGCTTCAACCGGTAACACCTCCGCTTCCCTTGCTGCATATGCTGCTAGAGCAGGTCTTAGATGCGCTGTATTCTTGCCAGCAGGTAAGGTTGCTCTCGGTAAATTGGCACAAGCTATGTTCCATGGTGCAGAAGTATTCTCAATCAACGGTAACTTTGACGAAGCTTTGGAAGCTATGACCCAACTTGCTCGTGAAAAACACTTATACTTATTGAATTCAATTAACCCATTCAGATTAGAAGGACAAAAAACCATCGGTTATGAGATTGTCCATGACTTAGGATGGGAATCTCCTGACAGAATCGTTCTTCCCGTAGGTAATGCAGGAAACATTTCAGCTATTTGGAAAGGAATCACCGAATTCCACAATGCTGGATTCATGGATGATGTTCCAATGATGACTGGTATTCAAGCTGAAGGGGCTTGCCCTATTGCAAATGCATTTAGGGACAAAACCATGGACATGACTCCTGTTGAAAACCCAGAAACCATTGCTACTGCAATCCGTATTGGTGCTCCTGTAAGTGCTGTTAAAGCATTAAGAGCTATTTACGATTCCAATGGATTGGCTGAAACCGTTACTGATGAAGAAATCCTTGACGCTCAAAAATTGCTTGCAAGAACTGAAGGTGTTGGAGTGGAACCTGCTTCCGCAGCATCCATTGCAGGTCTTAAGAAATTAGTTGAACAAGGAGATATCGACAAGGGAGAAAGAGTTGTTTGTGTTGTAACTGGACACTTGCTTAAAGATCCTAACACTGCAATTGACGCTTGTGTGGACCCTGTCCAAGTGGATGCAGACATTGATAAAATCAAAGAAATCTTACTTAATAAATAATTAAGTACTCTTTTATTTTCTTTTTTTATTTAAATATTTTTAATTCATTTAATAATCTTTTTTTTAATTTATTATTTTTTTTATTTTTTTAAATATTTTTTAAGGAGATTGTTGTTTCCTTTTCTTTATTTTAAGCATCCTATAGGGATGACTTTCACCCCATCTTTTCGTGTATATGCATTTTTTCCTCCTGTTAAAACGGCTAGGAAACTAGGGTTTCTGATTTGGTCATTCGCCTCAATCAATTTGCTTACTTTCAGCAAATTTCGGGCACCTTCTTCTATTTTGGTTTTGCCTAATTTGCATTCGATTAAGGCATATCTTCCATCATTAAGATGTACAACGCAATCAACCTCCACATCATAGTTGTCATGATAATAGGATATGGAACCTCCTAGTCTTGATGTGTATACGCTTAAATCGCGAATGCATAAATTTTCAAAAATAAATCCGAAGGTTTTTAAGCCATCTATGGTATTGAAAGCTTCGGGGTTCATATTTAATGCAGCCACTGGAATGGATGGGTCAATGAATACTTTTTTGTTGCCTGATCTCATTGCTGATTTTGATCTGATATTCGGGGTCCATCCTCTTAAGTCTTCAATAACGAACAAGCGTTTCAATGAATCAACATATGAATAGTAGGTAGGTTTGCTGATGTCTCCAAAGTTAGCGGAAATATCTGCCATTATTGTAGTGTCCTTGGCTAAAGTGGAATTATTTCGGGCTATGGATTTTAGAATCACTTTAACTCTATCCGGGTCACGTTTAACGCCATCGACTTTGGAAATGTCACTTTCGCATATGTTATCTAAATAATTATACGCTATTAATAACCTCTCTCTATTGTTTCTCTTGTTTAAAGATTCAGGCCATCCTCCGCGACATGCTGCAAAAATCAAATCACTCATTGTTAATTCGGACTCAATTCCATCAATGTTCATATGGGGATTGTCAAACAGTTCCTCGATGGATATTCTGCCGTTTGATTCCTTGCTTTCATATAAGCTCATGGGGCGCATGAGCAGT
This sequence comes from uncultured Methanobrevibacter sp., assembly GCF_937898925.1. Taxonomy (GTDB): domain Archaea; phylum Methanobacteriota; class Methanobacteria; order Methanobacteriales; family Methanobacteriaceae; genus Methanobrevibacter. Next base: position 623 of record NZ_CALDKF010000120.1, on the reverse strand, counting down.
CTGTGGATTCTGCCGGTTCCGGAATGCATGATTTTGGATTCGTCAACTACTGTTGAGCCTGTTAAAATGTATAATCCTTCGCCTTGTAGTTCATCAACACTGTTTCTAACTCCATCCCATAGGATTGGTGCCATTTGCCATTCGTCAATCAATCTAGGTTTTTCACCTTCCAATAGTTTGGAAGGCTTAATGTCCAGCCACATTTGATATTCTTCCTGTCTATCGATATCCTGAAGTTTTAAAACGCTTTTTGCAAATTGTTCTGCAGTAGTTGTTTTGCCGCACCATTTTGGGCCAACTATAAGCACTGCACCAATTACACTCATCCATTGCTCTAATTCATCATCCAAATATCTGTCAATATATTCCATAGCACTGGCTCCGTTTAACTATTTATTGGTTATTTATTTTACTATTTTTAGGTTATATATTTTACTATTTTTAGGTTATATATTTTACTATTTTTAGGTTATTTATTTTAAATTTTTTTCAAATTTTAGTTAATTTGATTATTTTTTTATCAGGAAATTATTTATATTGTTGGTTAAAAATCTGAAATTCTATTTATATATTGTTTTTTTGAGTTCATATATGTTTAGAGAGCGTTTGAGAAGTAATGGTTA
>NZ_CALDKF010000119.1 GCF_937898925.1 uncultured Methanobrevibacter sp. | reverse complement strand
CTCTGTACGATACTCTACAATCTTACAACCGACACCAAACTTCTTCATCATAGTGAATATTAAATCGGAGAAACCCCAACAATCACCATGACCTGATTTCCATTGATGCTCAGATTCACTGTGCCTGTGCCTGTGAGCTTGATTGTTGGTCTGGACATATAATTCCCATTATTCCTGATTGAAAGCTCTCCAGAAGTCACTGAGGAGCTGAAATTGAATGTCTTGACATTCTCATTCAATGCATATTTGAATGGCTGGACATGGAATTTCACCTCAGCTCTCTTGAATCTGATGAGCTTTTCAAAATCAATGGCATCATACTGTGCAAAATTATAATATTTGTCAGGCTCATTGGAGAATGTGATCTTGCCTGATTGATTAAAGAAATCAATGATCTCATCAAGGTCAAAATCTCCAGCAAGACCAATCTCAATCTCCTTGTCATAGGCTGAAAAGCCCAGAGCTGTCACAATGTCTCCATCCCTTCCATCAATCTCCTCAGCTGTCACTCTCATCTGAGGCTTTGTGATTGGAGGCAATTCAGAGATGATCAATCCAGAGACCTCCATTGAGCTTTTTCCATTTATGATGATGTATGGTCTTATATTGACAGCCATCTTTTGTCCTCCTTTTATTGATAAATCTCATTTGTGATTGTATCAACCACAAATGATGCAAAGCCATCCTCTCCCATCTCAATTCTCATTCCTTGCATGGCTGTCTTGAAGGCATCAACCAGATTTGCTGTTGAATATCCTCCTGTGGATGCCAGAGCTGATGGCAAGCCAGATGCTGTCAGTGATGCATCTGTGTCAAATGATGTTGGAATAGCATCTTGCATCTCATCTGAGATCATTTTCATCTCATCTGTGAAACCTTCTCCGATTCCAAGAGCCAAATTCTTTCCTATTTGGTCTCTAAATACCTTTGAAGGAGATGCAATGCCAAACACAGATTTGATTGCATTGGTGATTGCTGTTCCCATGCCCTTGATTTTCCTCTTTACCCAATCAATCTTGTCATTGATACCATTCCAGATGCCTTCCACAAGGTCTTTACCAATTCCCAGCATTTTGGATGGCAAATCCTTGATTGCATTCCAGATTGTTGTGAATATTCTCCCAGCCATTTGAGCCAGACTTCCAATCACAGAGCCAATTCCTTTGACAAGCTCTGACAGGATTTGGACACCTGTTCTCAGAATCTGTGGCAAATTCTTGACCAATGTGCTCACAATTGTTGTGATGATCTTTGGCAAATAGCTGATGAGCTGTGGCAAAGCCTTTGTGAGACCATTTATGATTGCAACAATGAATTTCATTGCCATCTGGATGATCTGAGGCAATTTTGACAGCAATGTGTTCACAAGAGTGTTGATGATTGTGGGCAAATAGCTGATCATCTGTGGAATTGCTGTGTCAAGACCTTCAATGATGCCCTCAAGTAATTGGACAACAGAATCCAGAATCAATGGCAAATTCTCAAGCAATGTGTCAACAATTGTGGTGATGATCTCTGGCAACATAGCAACCATCTCAGGAATGGTCTGTGTGATTCCCTGAATAATGCTCTGGAGCAATGTCATTCCTGTCTCAATTATGAGAGGCAAATTCTGAGTGAGCACTGTCACAATGTCCATGACCAGCTGAGGCAACATTGCCATGAGCTGAGGCAATGCTGTACTGATGCCATTGATCAGAGACATCAGAATCTGGATGCCAGCATTGATGATCTGTGGCATCATGCTGATGAGAGCTGAGACAATCTGAGGAATCAATCCAGAGATGGATTCCACTATTGTTGGCAACACAGCCACAATGCTCTCAATTGCTGTCTGAGCTGATTCAATCAAGATTGGCAATGTCTCCTCAATCAATGGAGGAATCATCTCCATGATCTCAGGCACTAATGTTTCAAGCAATCCCTTGATGAGATTTCCAATCCCTCCGATTGCTGTCTGGATTCTTGGCAATAGATTCTGAGCAACAGTGAGCACAGAATCAGCAAATTCATTGATGAGCTTGTCAAAATCAGCATTGTCATCAGCAATTCCTGTCAACAGATTGCTCCATGCACCTTGAGCCATGCTGAGAGAGCCTGAGATGGTCTCTGATGCCTCTCTTGCTGTTGTGCCTGTGATTCCCATCTCATCCTGAATGACATGGATTGCATCAACAATGTCAGCATATGAATCAATATCATATTCAATGCCAGAGATTGCCTGAGCATCAGCCAAGAGCTGTTGCATGGATTCTTTTGTCCCTCCATAGCCCAGCTTTAACGAATCCAGCATCTGGAATTGCCCCCTTGCAAACCCAGAATATGCCTGTGTTATGGTGTCAATATCTGTTCCCATTTTATTGGCATTGTCAGACATGTCTCTGATTGCCATGTCAGCATATTCTGTTGCCTTTGCTGTGTCTCCTCCAAGAGATGAGATCAGGGATGCTGAGAATCCTGTCACAGTTTCCATGTATTCATTGGCTGACATGCCAGCTGATTGATAAGCCTGAGATGCATATTCCTTAACAACATCAGCTGATTCTCCAAAGAGTGTCTCAACACCTCCAGCCAATTGTTCATAATCAGCATATGACATGATGGCTTGCTTGCCAACATCAATCAATGCTGAGCCAAGATTCTTGAGACCATCCAAAGCACTTTTGATGGCTGAGGATGCAAGATCAGCAAGCACTCCCTTGAATACTGAGAAACCATCTCCAGCATTCTGAGCCTCATTGCCAGCATCTTTTGTGGAATCAGCAAGATCATCTGTGGCATCATCAGCCTTGCTGATCTCTGATTCTGTGCCAGCAATAGCTGTCTGGAGATTGTTCATCTCTGTTCTCATGCCAGAGAGTGTCTGTTCGTTTCTGGTGTTTGCCTGTGAGCTCTTGTCAACATCCTTTGCAAGATTGGCAACCACAAGAGCCTGTGCCTTGTATTCATCAGAGGATGTGCCAACAGTTTCCTCAAGCCTCTTGAGCTCAGCCTGTGCCTCCTCATATTCAGCCACAAGAGCCTCATGCTTTGATGCATTCTTGGCTTGCTCAGCTGATAAACTTGAATATTGAGATTGTAATGTGGCAAGAGCTGATTTCTGAGCACTGAGCTGTTTTGCCAATGCCTCAGATTTTGCTTTCAGAGCCTCTGTTGATTGATCATTCTTGTCATACTGTGCTGACACAAGTTTCATCTCAGATGAGACCTCTTTGAGATTCACTTGAATCTGTTTCAAGGCTTTTCTGTATTCTGATTCTCCTGTCAGCTTGACAGCTCCACCAAAGCCAGCCATGTTGTCACCTCCGTATAATTAAAACCATTCTTCTTGTCTCATTGCCTCAGCCTCCATCATTGCAAATGTTTTTCTGTTTAGTCTGAGACAGAGCTCTGTGTCAAATTGGTCTTTATATGCTTGATATAATGCCAAGAATTGTCTGATGGTCAATCTCCCAGCCTCTTTGTCACTCAGACACAGCTTGGCTCTTGAGATGTAATAAATCCATGAGAAATTGATTGGAGAGGATTCATCATCCTCATGGATTATGCGTTTTTTCCTGATTCATCCTTTACAGAATCAATGACAACACCTTGCATTGATGCTGTTGTCTCAGCAACACCAATGTTGGATATTATTCTTCCAACCTGTTTTGCTGTGAATAATGGCTCAGATGTGCCATGCTCCTCATTCTCAATCTCAATTCCCTCATTGAGCATCTCTTTGAATCCAAAGATCAGAGCCTTGATGTTGACCTCTCCATGATCTCCATCTGTGAGCTCACTCCATTTGTCAATTGTGCCATAGGCATCCTGAATTGCCTCCATGACATTGAGATTGAATATCAGCTTGAGCTCCTTGCCATTGTAATTAAATGATTTTGAGATTTCTTTCATTGTGATGTCCTCCAATTTTATTGAAAAAAGCCCAGCCCTCATGGAGCTGGGCTCATGTTTGTGAAATTATCCCACAGGATTGGATGTCTGAGATCCCTCAGAATTGGATGCCTGAGCTGTTACTCCAAAGATTCCATTGATGAATGCAAGAGCATCAGCCTTTGTGGTGCATGTCTTGGATGTGTTCCAATTACCATTGGCAAGTGTTGCAATTGTTCCCTCAATCTCTGTTGTGGAAAACTCAACAGATTCACCTTTGGTCTGATCATCCTGAGAAGGCTCAGCAAACTTGACCTTGTAAAGCACCTCAGCCTTGTAATAATAAACACCAGAAACCATCTTTGTGATTATTCTACCAAGACCAACCCAGATTGCTGTGTCTGTTGCATTCTTAACAACAACACCTGTCTCATCATCAATGCTGTGTCCTAAGAGCTCAGCAAATACAGCATCAGCATCCTCATCAACACCACATGTGATTGTGCCTGTCTGGAATGATGTGTCACTCTCAGCAAGCATGTTGTCAGCATACAGTGTTGCTGAATTATTGCTGATTGAGACATTTGCTGAAACAGCCTTGCCCAGAGACTTTGCATCAGAATATGTTGGTGTGCCATCTGTTGCCTCAGTGAGCTTTGCCCAAATAAGATTTGACAATCCGATCTTTGCCATTTTCTTTTCCTCCTGTTTTTATTATGTTGTTTCATCATCAATTGGTGTGTATGTGATTGCTCCTGTTGATGTGTTTGCCTCAGCTGTGCAAAGTGTCCACTCACCATCCACAACAGCCATGACAGCACCATCAGCAACCTCAGACACATCAGGCATTCTTGCATCAACATATGCCTTGATTGCATTCTCAAGGTCAGTGATGTAATCAGATGCAACCTGATTGTCAGCAAGAGCTGACGGATTTCCACCAAATGCAAGGAAAGCATTTTTTAATGCTGTGTTTAGATTACCCATGATCATTTTCCTCCTGTTATAAATCTGTTTGTATAGGCTTTGCAAAGCACAATGTCTTTGAAAAAATCCTTGTGTCTCTGTCATATCCTTCCTGTGATGAAAGAGATGGCTGGAATGTCCATCCATTCTGTTTCATCAAGGCTTTGACAGCCTGAATGATCTTGATGAAATTCCCTTTGGAATAAATCTCAAAATCATAATATGTGACATATCCAAGAAGATCATCATCACCAGAATATGAATGATAATTGTCAGCATTGGAATAAACAATCCATGCATCATCATCACCATCATAAAATTTGAATGCAACAGGAATCTCAACATTGTCCACTGTAAAGCCAGCAAAGATTGTCTCAATCTCAGCATTCATCATGTGAATCAGCCCTCCTTGATATATTTCTTTTGAACATCCAGCATTGCCTTCTCAATCTGAGCTTTCCTGAATGATTTTCTGAAAAATGGATGCTTTGGATATTTTCTCTGTCTTGAGCCATATTCAAACATATTCGCAACCAGAGGAGCTGGTGTCTGTTTGCCATTCTCATTGGTGAAATATCCAACAATCATGCACTGACAATTGATTCCATCATCAGATGGTGTCTTGTAGATTCTGGATGTGATGAGATTGTCTCCAGAGCCAATGCCATCTTTCAGACCTTTTGGCATATTCATCCATGTGGTTTCTTTGACAACCTCAGCTCCAGCCTGACACATCTCTCCAAGCATCTTCTCAGAATTCTGATCAAGATTCTTGAATATTTGCATCAGCTCTGTTGGCAACTCCATTCTGTATTTTGCCATCAATGTGTCACCTCTTTGCATTGGAGCTCCATCTCAATGTTTGCCTCATCAATGTTGTTGATATATTCAATTGAATATTTCTTCTCCCTAAATAAAACAAACATTTTTCTGTCAATTGGTGTGACAGGAAATCTGAAAACAAATCTGGTGAATGCCTTCTCAAAATCAGAGCCATTGGCAATCAATGTCATGCCTCTTGTTGTTTTCACCTCAGCATAAGGCTGGAGGACAACAACAGGCTCATCATGGATGAATCCATCAGCATCCTTTGTCTTTGTTTCCTTGATGATGGTGATTTTATATCTGTATTTCCCAGCATCTATCATCATGATCACTCCAATGGCAAGAGATTGATTGAATGGAGATTGAGAATGCTCTCAACAACATTGTTAAGATTGGATTTGTCCACATAATATGCTCTGTTGTCATACATTGATTGGCAAAGCACATATATGACAATGACCAAATCCTCATGAGCATCCATTCCCTCAGCATCCAGACCTGTATATGACATCACAAATTGCTTTGCCACATTCAGAGCTGTTGTGAGCAATGCTGTGTCCTCAGCTGTTATCTCAGGGATTCTGAGATAGTCAGTGACATCTGTCACTGTGATGTCACTGACCTTTGTGATCTCAGAATTAGCCATCAGATTCACCATCCTTGTTGACAGCCTTCTTTGAGGCTTTCTTGGATGGTGTTGCCTTTGGCTTGGATTCATCAGCAAGCTCTGAGACATATCCAGCTCTGATGAGGTCTTTTGCAACCTCAACATTCTTGATTTCTCTGACATCTCCCTTTTTCATGGAGATAATGCCAGAAAATGATTTATTTGCTTTATACATCAAAGCCATGTTGATGACCTCCTCTCAATTAAGATGCTGACATTACAAGAGCACTGATTGCCTGAGCATTTTCAACCTTTGCATCAAAGGAAACCCAGCCAACTACACCAACAGCATGCTGTGTTGCAAACTTTTCTCTAAGAACCTGAATGTTCATGTCCTCGGAGAATTTTGTTGCTAAGCCCTTCATGTCTCCATAGTAAATTGCATTTACACCAGAGGCAATCTCAGGCATGTTGTCAGAAACATAGACAGGCTTGCCAAGTAATGTTGAGCCAAAAGGAGATGCAATGTCATCCTGAAGGAGATAACGACCAACATCATCCTTGAGCAATCTCAGAGCTGTCCTTGTATTTCTGGACATGATGAACATTGCATCATTCTGGAATACATCCTTGACAGAATCCTTGAGCTCAATAACCTTGTCAGCTGTGATTGCTGATGTTGAGCCAGCATAAACAAGCTTTGTGACAGAGCCCTTTAAGCCCTTGACCTTGTTGACATGTGTCACAGAATCAGGATTGCCACCATTGATGCAAACACCCTCAATGAATCTTGCAATTGCATATGCCATCTTGTCAATGACAAAAGCAACAATGTCAAACTGAGAATTGTTGATGAGCTTTCTTGAGATGAGAGTGAGAGCTCCAGCAAGATAGTCCTTGAGAGTGATGTTGGTGAAATTACCAACAGAGGATGTCAGATCAACAAACTCCTGAGCCCAAGCAACAGTGATTGCTGTGGAGCTTTCGTCATAATAAGGAATTTCAAGATCACCCTTGAGAGAATACTTGCTTGACTTCTCAAGGATAGGGCAAATGTCATAAACCTTTGCAATGATCTTCTTTGCAATGGTCACAGGAATGACAGCACCATTTGCACCCTCAGTGAGATTTGTTGCATTTCTGGTCTCAAGCACTGTGCCTCTGACATAAGCCTCAAAAGACCTTCTCTCAGCCAGCTCTCTTGCCTGATCATCAGCCTTTGCATCAGCACCAGCCTCAGCTCCAGCATCCTCAGCCTTCTTCTCCATCTTGCCAGCACCACAAGCTCTTGCATCATCAAGGTCAGCCATCATCTCAAGCATGTCCTTGATCTTCTTGACATCATCTCTGATCTCAGCAAGCTCCTGAGCCTCAGCATCTGTGAGCTCTCTCTTTTCTGTTTCGGCAAGATTGACAATGGATTCAGCCCTTTTGATGAGGTCATTCTTCTTCTCAATCTGTGCCTTCATTGAAGTAAATGCCATGATTTTATCCTCCTTTTATTTTTCTATGCCTTCATCTCGGCAATCATGGTTTTATATCCAGCGAAGTATTCGCTTGATACCTCAGTTTTTTTCTCAGGCTTTTCATCCTGAGCCTTCTCATCAGAGCTCTTTTCTCTGATTTCAGCCAGAGCCTCATTGATGGTCTCATCCTGATTCTCTGTTTCCTCTCTGATGTCAACAGCCTCAGCCAGCATTGTCTCTCCAATGATCATCTTCTCATCATTGTCTCTGACAGCAACCAATGTTCCATCATATGCTGGTGTGTGTCTCTTGTTGAGCAATGAGACCTCTCTCAAATCAATCTCATGGAGCTCTTTGATCGGCATGCCATCCTCAGATGTGTCTCTGGATTCAATAGGAAAGAAACCAAATGACCAGCCAACCAGATTCCCAGCCTTTGCATCCTTGATGACATCCTTGTCAAATATGTCAGCCTCAGCTCTCAAGCCAATGGAATCCTCCTCCAGCTTGAGATTGCCATCCTTGATGCCTCCCAAATCTCTGTCCTCATTATGATTCAAGAGAATCCTGACATCCTGAGCCTTCTTGAGAGCTTTCTTGAATGTGCCAGCCATCACTCTCTCTCTGAATGTTCCAAGCCTCTCTGTGATAGGCTTTGACAATCTCTCAACAGCATTGACATATCCCTCAATGTGAACATGATCAGCTCTGATGATTATTTTCATGTCATTCCCTCCTCTCCATCAATGACAGCATCATCCTCCTCTGTCTTGATGGTGTCTGTGTTCGGTGTGTAATATTCATGTGTCTCTGTGTTGTAAAGAACAGAGCCCAAGCCAAGATCAACAATGTCAAGACCTTCAATGTGATTCATGTTCTCCTCTCTCCTCATCTCATTGATGGTCATGAATCCACATTCCTTTGCCAGCTTATATGCCTCATATCTTTCCTTGACATTGGCTCTGATGATTTCCTTGACATCCAAAGCAAAGAAATATTTTCCCTTTTCTTTTTCAAGCAACAGGTCTCTGTTGAGAGCTGTCTCAAGAGCTTTGACAACAGGATATATTGCCAGCTTGAATGTCAGCTCAAAATTATTAGGATATACATGGAAAATGTCTTTTATCTGATCAGCCAGATTTTTCACTGTCTCATTCAATTGCATCTCAACAGATGTGTTGGATGCCTCTTTGAAATCAATTCCATTGTTGAGGACAACAACATTCTCCTCACTGTCTGTGGAATATAGATTGTTCCAAGCCTGTTTCAACAGATTGATTTCTTCCTGTCCAAGCCTTCTCTCAGATTTCAGAAATCCTCTCTTGTTTCCATTGGTCTTTGCCATCTTGAGCTGATAGAGCATTGATCTGAATGCTGTTTCAAGAGCTTTGGAGACCTCCTCTGTGATGCCAAATCCTCTTGCTCCATCTCTGGTGTTTCTCAGGAGCTTGATGAATTCAAAAGGCTGATACATTCCACCACCACAGCCAATTGTGTATGTCTTGTAGATAGGCTCATCAAGGATGCTGATTGCAATGTATTGATCATCAACATAATAAAGACCTGTGACATCATTTCCATCTCTCTGGATATAGCAATAGCCATTGCCATCCAAAAGATAATCAAGCACCAGAGCATTTTTCATCTGGAGACCATCAAGAGTGTCATGTGTGTCACCATTGAGCATGGACACCCTGACATCATCCTTGACCTCAACAACATGCTCATCCTTGTATTTGAAAAGCCTGACAGGCATGGAGGCAACAGCTGAGGAAATAAGATCAACAGATGATGACACAGCTGGAATGTTCATTGCTTTCTCTCTGGATATAGTTTCACCAGACAAGAGAGCACTGAGAAGGACATCACTCACTGTGGAATCATCAACAGCTGTTGAGACCACAGACACATCTCGGCTCTCTTGAGCTGGTGTTTTTTCTCTTTTCCTAAATAAAGGCATTCAATCACCTCATTAAATCAAGATGCTTTTTTCCTTATAATCCAATTATAAAATAATCAAGATATTGTGCTTTGTCAATATTTTGCCCCAACATGTTGTGTTTTATTAGAATGTTTGAATGACAAATGACCCTTGATTGAGAAAATAATCCTGTTGCACAAGAAACATGCCATTGATTGTGGAGACAACCATGTCAATTTTGCCTGTGGATTTTTTCTTGTTGACATATTGATTCTTGTTGGTGTCATATGTGCATCTGGCATTCTGGAAATTGATCTCATACAATGTGTTATCTGTGTATTCAAATTCACCATTGAGGATTTTCTCCTTCAACAGCTTTGTCGGAGGATGCAAGACAGAGCTGTGCTGTCTGATTTCAACAGTGACCAAACCAGCCCTCTCCAGCTTTTGAGCTGTTGACAGAGCATTCCATCTGTCATAGCCAACAGCTTGAATCCTGACACCAAATCTCTCCTCAATGCTCAGGATGAAATCCTCAATTACAGCATAATCAATGACAGAATCTCCACATGCAATGACCTTCCCTGTGTTCAATAGCTCTCTGTAATTGACATGTTCTGTGCTCATCTTCTCATCAATTCTTCCCTCTGGTATGAAAGCATAGGAATCAGCAAGGATGTGATTGTTATCATCAACAGCCAGCATTGAGACAGATGCATTGTCTGTTGTCTCAGCCAAATCCAAGCCAACATAAACAACTCTACCTCTCCAATCAATCTCAGAGACCTTGCATGATTGGAGCTGAGCCACATCAACATATGTCTCTGTGCCAGCTCCTGTGTATATGATGTTGCAATGTTTTGTCACAAAATTCTCTCTGGCTGATTCCACAGCAATGGCATATGCTCTCTTTTTCAAAAGATCATTCCAGATTTCTTCTGATTCCAGAGCTACAGGATTTGCTTGCTGGAGGATGAGATCATCTGTCATCCAATCCTTTTTATTATCTGGCTCATACAAGAGTGAGAATCTTGTTTCATCCTTGATGAGACCATCCAGCACCTTCTTGGAGTAGTCAACCTCATCCTCAAATGGATTATTGAGTGTTGGATATTTTGTGGAAATGATGAATCCCAGCTTGTTGAGGATATTCAGCTGACCTGACCTCATAGCCTCAATGGCATATGAATTTGGGAGAGCTCCAACCTCATCAGCACAAAAAACATTTGCGAGCTTTCCATCCATTCTGGATGTTGAATAAGCCAGAGGCATATATTTGATTTCTGTGGTATTACAAAAGATGTAATCTCTGAGAATCTTGAATCTCTTTTTATTTTTAAATTCATATATCAATGGAGAGCTCTTGATGGTCTCAGCAATTGCCTCTCTGATTTCTCTGGACAATGAGCCATCAGGAGCAACAGAATAAAATCTGGAGAATTGAGGCTCTGTGAAAAATAAGAGAATAAACAATGTGGCAACAGTATATGTCTTGTAATTCTTTCGGCAAATCTCAAGGATGATTGATTCATATTTTCTCTTTGATGGATTGTCTCTCTCAACTGTGCATATTACAGCCACATATGTCAGCCATTGATATTTTGTTGTGCACTCAAACAGGCTCTGACCAGCCTTGAGCCCTTTTGGCATTCTCAGAATCTTGAGCAATGAGATGACCTGATTCAATTTCTTTGTGCTGATCTTATAATTTGAATCTTTTCCTTGAGCAATGGTCATCCATGCTCTCATCTGTTTCTTGACATATTTTGGTGTGGTCTTTTTTCTCACAGCCTCCTTGCAATACAGATAAGCTGGAGAGCTCAGCACCAGATTTGTGCTCTGATTATTCCTCATCCTCATCACCACCATTGATAATTGCAAGTAAAGGATCAACAGAATTGTCTGTCTCCTCTCCCTTGAATCCCTTGATGATTTTTATCAATGTGCTGACAGTTTTATTTGCTGAATCTGTTGTCCTGTTGTATTCTGAGACAGCTGGATTGCAATATAAATTGCCTCTCCCTTTGACATATTCCTTTGTGACCAATGTGCCTTCCTCTTTGATCTTTTTCTCAAGCTCAGAGAGAATGTTGATTTGCACCTGATACCTTTTGAATGTTGTTAAAAAGAAAAAATTTGTCTGGACACCAGCCTCCTCAGCAATCTTGATGATTTCCTCAGCCTGTTCATTGAGTGTCCTCTTTTTAGCTGTTGCCATGCTCTCACCTCCTTATTTTATGAGCTCAGCTTTTTTGCCTGTGAGAGATTCCCATCTCTGGATGATCACCTCACAATAATGCTCATCAAGCTCCATCATGAAACATTTTCTGTTGAGCTGTTCGCATGCAATCAGTGTTGAGCCTGAGCCTCCGAATAAATCAAGCACAGTGTCATGGATGTTTGTTGTGTGCTTGATTGCCTGTGCTGATAATTCAACAGGCTTTTGTGTTGGATGAACATAATCACTTCCATTGTCTTTTCCAACTTTCCAAACACTTCCAATCCTTTTTCCAATGATTTCACATCCATTGTTTGCACATAATATGACCTCATAATCTGTTGAGAATGTATGTGTTAAATCTCCCATTCCTCCTCCACCTTTATCCCAGATGATCATGTTTGTCATTTCATAATATTTTTCAAATAATGGCAACCATTTATCAAGCACCTTCCATGTTGTGCATATCATAACAAATCCTTTGACCTTCCCAGATAAATGTGGAAAGAAATCCAGAATCTTGTCATCATTTTTTATGATTTCAAATTTATTTTCTCTCATGTTGCTTTGATAATTATAACCATAAGGAGGGTCTGTAAATACCATGTTCAGAGCCCCCCTCCATTATATGATAATAAATGCATAATATCATGTTCACTTGTGGAATCACCACACATAAGCCTGTGGTCTCCCAATTTCCAGACCTGACCTCTCTCAACTCTGGATTCCATCTCAAGAGCTCCATCAACATCAAAATCATCCTCTGTGATCTCAGGCTCTGGCTCATCAATGTCAATCTGGAAATCATCAAATCCAAATGCTGACATGTCAAGGCTGATGCTCTCCAGCTCCTGAGCCAACATTTCCTCATCCCAGCCACCAAGGTCAGAGAGCCTGTTGTCAGCCAGAATATATGCTCTTTTTTGGTCATCTGTCAGATTTGTCACCCTTCGGAATGGAGCTTGTGTCAATCCAAGAATCTTGGATGCCTCAATCCTCCCATGACCAACAAGAATCATGTTGTTCTCATCTATGATGACAGGATTGATAAATCCAAATTCCTTGATGCTGTTGCATATTGCCTCCAGCTGTGATTCTGAGTGTGTTCTTGCATTGTTTTCATATGGATGGAGCTCTGAAATGTCAATCATCTCATATTTATCTGTGTTTTTTGCCATGTGTGTCCTCCTGAGTG
>NZ_CALDKF010000118.1 GCF_937898925.1 uncultured Methanobrevibacter sp. | reverse complement strand
TAGCAGTAGCTTCTGCCAGGATCAAACAGATTTGACAGAATACAACAAAATAAGTACAATAAAGACTTAGAAGTACACTAAAAAAATTAGACGAGATATTACACAAAATATTCAAATATTACATCACAGACATAACAATCAAATATCACCACATCTATTTAACCAACATCAAACACTAAGTTAAACTTAGGTTCTCACGAATATATAAAAACATTAATACGAGATTAATATTTATGATAATAAAATTTATAAACATAAATTTAGCCATATGTGGAAAAGCAGTCATCATAGTAATGTGAATACATATACTTAGACCAACGCCATAAACACATGGCACAACTATTAGTGAAAGTTACAACACTTACAAAAATAAAAATAAACTATTGCAAAAATTAATTTTAAAAAATATATCAAATAAATATATATCATTATTTAAAATAAAACTTAAATTAATATAATTTTTAAGTTTAAGGAAAAAATAAAAGGAAAAAATTTGGGAAATTTTGAAAAAATATCAAATCTTTAAAAAAATCATCTGCAAGAAGAAAAAATTAGGAAAAAAGTGAAAAACGTGAAAAAACCGAATGAATAAGAAAAAAGCTAAAAAATCCTTTAAATTACAAATAAGTTAATAAAATATCTTATTTTATAAAATAAACCATGAATTTTACTAAAAAAATAAAATAAATTGAAAAATATCTGATAAACATAAATATTGTTAAAAAAATTAGTTATTTAGTTAAAAAAATAGATAATTAACATTAATTTAATAAAATAAGATAATTTACTGGTTTAAATCTAAAAAAAGGAAAATTTTTAACAAATTAGAACTAGAAATTTCCAAGAATAATCCAATTTTTAATATTTTTATAGTTCATAAAAATAAGAACTAATATATAAATATAACTATTTTTTCTTAGATGTATTTAAAGGAAATGATTTTTCATTAAAATCTTTGAAAACTATTTTTGAAAAAAGATCTTTAAGCATGAGATAATTTGGGAAAAATATTTGGGAAAAATATTTGGAAATAATATTTGGAAATAATATTTGGGAATAATGTTGGGGAGTAATAAAAAATAATATATTATATTATATATTATATGGATAATGCTATAGCTGATAATGTATAAGTGAAAATGGCAATAATGAGTGTGAAAAATATAACAATTGTTAATTTAATGAAACTAAAAAAAAGAAAAAATTAAAAAATTAGGAATTGTAGCTTCCTTAGAAGCTAGCAATTACGTCTCCTAATAATTTAATAGATTCTTCTACGTTTTTACCTACAGGGGATCCTGCTACGTATTGAGTTACACCCATTTCAGCTAAGCCTTCAATCTTAGGAATGAATTCATCAGGGGTACCACATACGGAGAATGCATCGAGTGCTTCATCGGTTACAGCACCAATAGCTCCACCGAAGTCACCTTTAGCTAAGAATGCACCCATTTGTTCGTTGAATCCTTCAGGTAATCCGTGTCTTTCAATTACTGGAGGTGGGGAACCTGCTGCAATAAATGCAACTACAATTTTAGCTGCGTTTTTAGCTGCGTCAGAGTCAGCACCAATGGAAGTTGCAGTGTATGCACCTACATCAAATGCTTTGTCTCCACCTGCTGCTTCAATACCTTTTTTAATCATAGGCATAGCAGCTTCATAATCTTTAGGGTTGGAAGCGTTAATTAATACACCGTCAGCGATTTCACCAGCGGTTTCTAACATTTTAGGACCTTGTGCACCCATGTAAATAGGGATTGCATCTTGTACTTTTTTAGCTCCACCTAATGCTGCACCAGCTTCAGTTTTTCCACCGTCTAATAAGGTGTTAATGTCTGCAATAGCTGCTTTGATAGTGGATACAGGTTTTTCCCAAGCAATTCCTAATGCATCAAAGGTTGCTTTGTCACCAGGACCAATACCAAAGGTTGCTCTACCATTAGAGATTTCGTCAATAGTAGCAATTGCGGAAGCGGAAATTGCAGGGCTTCTTACGTATGGGTTGGTTACACCAGGACCCATTTTAATGGTTTCAGTGTTTGCTGCAATTAATGCTAAGGTTTCGTATACGTTTTTGTTGTTGTAGTGGTCAGTGATCCATGCGTATTCAAAACCAACGTCTTCTGCTAATTTTACTAATCTTACGAGTTCATCTAACGGGATTTGAGGTACGAATTCTATACCAAATTTCATATTTATCACCAATCTTTAATATGTTGTCTAGCTTATAAAGTATTTGTTATTTAAAAAATATAGAAAGATTTAAATATTAAATAGGATTTGTCTATTTTTTTAATAAAAATATAAACAATTATAAAAAATTAATAAATTTTTATATACAAAATTAAATTATACAAAAGAAAATTTAAAAATAATATATGAAAAAATTTGTTATTAAAAAATTGATAAAACTTAATAAAATATTCAAAATAGATTAAATTTGTTATAAATCAATAAAACAAACAATTATCTATTAAATAATGGAGATTAAAAAACAAATATTTAATTTTAATAGAATAGAACATTTAATATCATTCAAACAAAATTATTTAAATATGTGCTAAAAATAAAAAATAAAATTCTGATTTAATAAAAAAAGTAATTTAAAAAAGTTATAAATAATAAATATGATATATTATAATAAGAAATTAATTAATGAAAATGTTAAAAAAAATGATTAATTAAAATAAAATTATATTTTATCAATAGGTTAAACAATGGAAATTAGAGAATTAACAAAAGAAATAAGAGATAAATCAATTGAATATGCTAAGCCAAAAGAACTGGATAGTCTTTCTGCAAGCTGGTATCAAGAAGATCTCTTATATTCTGGAAAAGGGAAAACCATATTCTTAATCCTACCTACCCCTGGCTGTTCATGGGCACTTGGTCCAAGTGGGGGATGCACAATGTGCAGTTATATCTCAGACTGTTACCTTAAGCCAATTGAAAATTCCAAAATCATTGAACTCTTTGAAAAGGAATTGAACAAATGGGATTATAAGGAAGATTATGAAAATGGAGATAAAATAGCTATAAAGCTCTTTGCATCAGGAAGCTTCTTGAATCCTGAGGAAGTTCCTAAAGAAGCTAGAGACTACGTGCTAAAAAAGTTGGCAGAAATGGAAGAAATCAGTGAAATAGTTGTTGAATCCAGACCAGAATATGTTAAGGAAGAGGTATTGGATGAGATCTTTGATATCATAGGAGACAAACTATTTGAAATAAGCATAGGCTTGGAAACTTCAAACGAAGAAACAAGATTGAATAAGATCAATAAGGGATTTAACAATAAGACCTTCGAAAAGGCAATTAATCTTATCAAGGAATACAAAAGCAAGCATAACATCAAATCTAAAGCTTACATATTTGTAAAACCTATATTGCTCTCTGAACAGGAAGCTATCACTGAAGCAATTAAAACTGCAAGCTACTGTGAAGACTTAGGAGTGGATAGGGTTTCATGCTGTCCAGCAACAATTCACAGAGGCACATTGATAGAAAGGCTTTGGAGAAGAGGATCCTACAATCCACCTTGGATTTGGTCAACTATTGAAGTGATCAATACAATAAGGCAAAATGTAAAGATTCCTGCATTGATGGACACATCAGGATTCGGTTCAAGAAGAGGTCCTTACAACTGTAAAAAATGCAATAAGGAATTGAAGCATAGAATCATAGATTCCAACTTTGACCAAAGTCAAATCGAATATGATTGCGAATGTAAAAAGGAATGGATGGCAGAGGTAAAATTCTCTGACTTGAACAAATCCAAAACTCCAATAAAACATTTGCCTTTATATTAAATCCACATTATTAGAAAATATATTTATAAATAATAAAAATAATAAATTATTAAATAATTATGCATTACAATTATTTGCATTAAGATTATCAAAATAATAAGAAAAATATTTAAAATGAATAAGGAGGTAAGAACTTGCATAAACAAACTACAATAAGCATTATTGCAATTATTTTAGGAATTCTTATCATTGCATTCCCAATGCTTGGAGTAATTGCAGCATCAGATATCCTTGGATTATCAGTTTTATTACTTGCAATCTTCTTATTAGCAAATGGTGTTAGTGAAGTAGAATACAACACAACCAGAGGATTGATTAATACAATCTTAGGAATATTAATGTTAATAATTAGTTTAGGTTTAATATTTAACCCAAGCATATTTGCATTTTTAACTGCTTTAACAATCTATTTAGCAGGAATATTCTTAATCATAATAGGTTTAATAATCATTGTTGGAAACAGAGACAACAAATACGGATTCTGGATGGGAATATTAGGAATAGTTTTAGGTGTAATATACATTATTCTTGGAACCTATATTAATAATCCACTCATTCTCGGTTCATTAATAGGAATCTGGTTATTAGTAACTGGAGTATTGAACTTATTAGATAATGGTTATTAAATGTAGAATAAATAATAAAAAATTATTATTTATTCCTTTTACTATTTTTTAAAAAACATAATAATACAATTAATCAAAATAAATAATTAATTATAAAATAAATAAAATTTTTAAAACAATAAATTACTATTTTTAAATAATAATAACTTTAGGAAACATACTATGATAGCAATTAGTGCAGACTTTGACCCAGTCCACAAAGGACATGAACAATTGATTAGAAAAGCTCGTGAAATAGCTGATGAAAAAAACATTGAAGTGGCTATTTATATGAATAAGGGCTACAGTGCAAATCATGCTCCTTTTTTCACCCCTTTTGAAGCAAGAAAGGAAATGGCTCTTGCATTAGGTGCGAATAAGGTAATTGGAGTTGAAGGACTGCATCATAGACTGATTTTATCATACAGTGTGCCTATCAGGCTTGCTAAAATGCATGAAGATGGTGTAACAGATTACATCACCGCTGCAGACATCAGTTTGGATGAAGTGAAAAAATATGCTGAAAGATTCATCCAAGAGGGCAGTTTCCTTGGAATACCTCAAGATTTCCCTAACAGAAATGTGATCAGATGGTATGCGATAAATGAATTCCTATCAAAAAGATTTGATAGAAAGATTGATTTTCACCTTATTCCAGAGCTCACACAGCCTAAAAAGGTCTCTGGAAGATTCATTAGAAAGGAAATCCTAAAAAATGACTTAGTTATCAGTGATGATATAAAAAAATTGCTTCCTAAAACAAGCATTGAAATATTGGAAAGGGAAATTGAAAACGGTACAATCCCTGGAAAAAGAAACATGAAAGTGTTGAAGCATAAGATGAACACTTATTCCAGATCAAACTTGACAAATATCGCTTATTTGAATGGTAAGGTAATCAATAAAATTGTTGAAGGAAGATTCTATAAGGATGATGAAGAGTCCATTTGGGCAAGCTTTAGAAGAGCGGATTATGGTCCTGTAATGACTCGCCTCGCAGCTTCCTGCATTGAAGAGGAAGTGACAAAAGATGAAGTTCTTAAACTAATGAGACATTATGAAGAAAAGGGAGTTATTCCTGAAGAGCAGAATGTCGATAAGATCATTGAAAGAGCTTGGTATGTTGCTGAAGAAGTGGATAAGGGAGTTTCTGCAAAGGAAGCTAATGAAAAGTTCAGAACAAGAAAGGACTTGAAAGTAAATCCTTTAATGACTCTTGAATCAGGTTTGAACCTCACTAAATTCGAAGCAAAAAAAGTTCAAGAAGGACTTGAAGCAAAGATCTTTGTCGATAAGGATAACCAGATATCCTGTGAGATAAAGGAAAAAAAGATTAAGATAAAAACAAATTTAAAGCTTCCTTCAAAGGAAGTAACTTATCTACGATACATTTTAGACTCCAGATACATCCCTGTAAGTGGAGAACTAATTAAAAACAAAAGAAATGATTGGAGAGTAAAAATTACTATCCATGATTATTAAAAAAATAATGAATTAAAAAATAATTAAATTATTAATGATTAAATTATATGACTAAATTATGAAAAAAGATTGAAACAACAATCACTTTATTTTCTATTTTTCAGTTTTTCAAATTTTTCACGTGTAGCTAAAGCCATGATTTTAGACTTTCTCTTTTTGTCAACATCATCTAAAAATTCCAAGACTTCATTCAATTCCTCATATTTACGCTTAGCTTTTTTATTTGATGATGAGATACGTGATTTTGAAGAAGTTTCGAAATCCCTATTTTCAGTCAATGACAATATTTCCCATAAGTCTTCGCTAAGACCTAATTTTTCTGCAGTTTCAAAAGTTTCTACAAGAAGTGCAGAAACCCCTTTTGTATATGAGCTTCTAAGGATTTTCAATTTGGAAACATCTCCAATTTCATCACTGACTACCTTAATATTAACCTTTATATCACTAGATGGCTCATAATTGCTAATGAAATCCTTCATGCTTTTTACAAACCCTTTAGCTTTTCTGCCTGAGAAATAAAGATGCAATTCCTCTGAACTTACCCTACCCATAATAGCAGAGTCAATGAAATGCTCACTGGTCAGATAATTTTCAATTTGCTTTGCAGTATTTGGGGATATGTTGTTAAAGTCCAGGAATATTCCATCTGTCAATGAACCATACTTCAATGCAACAGCCAATGCACTTTGCGGGCTGTTTGCTGAAATTAAAATGTCAGATTGATGAGCAACCTCTTCAAAGCTATCCAACACAGTTAAATTAAGAGATTTAACTAATTCTTTTGTCTTTTTTGATCTTCCTTCAGTTGATGTTAAAACATCAAAGCCGTAAGATAATAGTATTTTTGATAAAGTGTAAGACACTTCACCAAATCCTATAAAACCAAATTTCATAATTAACCCCCATTTATTAATTATTTCCAAAACTACTTACAAAACCATCTTACATTAAATAACCAAATAAATAAAAATTATAAAGTTGTTAAAATATGGGAACCTTCAGCAAGACCTAATTCCTTAGAGATAGATGAACATTTTGTACAAAGCAATACAAAGATATCCTGTCCGTCAAGGTTCATTTCAGTCAATCCTTCAAAATTTCCCATACCCTTAGAGATTACAAATGGAGAATCCAAAAGGATTTCCTTAAACTCATCTGAAATCATTGATTCCACAACACCTACAGAATCAGAGCCTGTAGTGATTAATGTAGCCACTTCATCGAGACCTGCTTCCAATGCCTCTTTCATGCAGGCATCGTTTAGGATAGGCTTTTCCTTGACTGCCACAGTAATGTCAACATCATATTCCTTGATTTTTTCAAGAAGAAACTTGTCAAAGACAATTTCTCCAGTGTTATCCACTAAATAGAGAACCTTATCATACTTTCTTAAAGCATCTTCAAACTCATCTATCTTGTTAATGACAAGCTCTTTCTTTAATCCTTCAGTTATCAT
Organism: uncultured Methanobrevibacter sp.; assembly: GCF_937898925.1. Classification (GTDB taxonomy): domain Archaea; phylum Methanobacteriota; class Methanobacteria; order Methanobacteriales; family Methanobacteriaceae; genus Methanobrevibacter. The sequence continues at coordinate 11,206 of NZ_CALDKF010000118.1, read as the reverse complement.
GGATTCAAATTCTGTATTCAAACCAAATGTGCCGAAATCAAGAATATTTCCTACAATAGCTACTTTAACATAAGTTTCCAAACTATTGTCTTCCTTTAGAATTTCTCTCACTTTAGGCACTAAGGACAATGCAATTTCATTTCCTTCCTTCTTTTGATTGTAATAAGGATCATAGCAACCAGTTTCCTTTTTAATGTATTGATGAATCCTTGTTCCAGTGGCATTAGAAGACAAATCCTTTGAGAAGTTTTCACCGAGATATGACAATACATCTTGAATAAGTTTGAATTTCAATTCCTCATCATCTGTAGATAAGTCAATAGCTTCCTTTGCTTGTCTTAAAAAGCATGCTCCACATTCGTAATAAACTTTAATATTATCACCTGAAAATAAAAAAAATAATTAAATATAATATTCTAATTATATATTTATAAATTAAAATTATTAAAATTATTGAAAAAAAGTAAAAGATAGACTAAGAAATTAATGATAAGAAATGAAAAAATATGAAAATATGAAAAAAAATAAAAAAAAGCTTAAAAAAAGATTTAATTTAATAGATGGGAATTATCCTCCATAAATAATTTGGATAAACTCTATCTCATCACCATCTTCGATTGTTTCCTCTTCTATAACAATCTCTCCATTCTTTTTGCTTACCATGGTTTCTGAAGATAAATCCAAATCATCCAATAAATCCTTAATGGTCAAATCGCCGTCAATTTCTCTCTTTTCCACTTTATCCTTGATTTTTAATGTAAAACTCATAAAATCACCTTATTTATTTTTTATCCCTTCACTTTTAATATGTAAATCATAATATTTAAATTATAACAATTGTTAAAAAATATGGATAATTATAAAAAAAATTAAAAAAATGAAAAAGGGAAATCTATTTCCCCAATTCCTCTAGAAATGTGCAAGCCCTGCATAACCTATTTGAAGAGGGCTCTCCACAGCGTTCGCATCTGTCAAATTCATAATCATGAGCCATTTCGCTTCTGATTGCTGGCCTTATCTTATCAAATCCTCTAAGTGTGGAATACTTAATTGTTGGATGTTCCTTAACCAATTCATTTAAGATATTGGAAATTTCCATTCTGAATGATTCCTGAGCATATGGGCAGCCTGCAAGATGAATGTCCAAACCTTTTGCAAGTGCATAAAGACCAATTTCCTTTTCAGGAATTTCTCTAAGTGGCTTGATTTTAACAGTGAACAATTCACTGTTTGATTCTGTCTTAGGACCTATCTTAGCCAAGTTTTCAGTATTTCCTTCAAGATAATTCATTAGAATAGCTTGGGTTTCATCATCAAGGTTATGTCCGGTAGCAATCTTGGTTGCTCCAAATTCCCTTGCAGCCCTATTGATAATCCATCTTCTGAATACCCCGCAATATGTACAGGACCCTCTATGGTTTTCATTTTTCATTATCTCATCCAAGTCAATGCCGAAACTTTCCTTAAATGAAACAACTTTATGTGGAATTCCAAGTCTATCTGCATGTGCCTTTGCAATCTCGACTCCTTCCTCTCTGTAACCTGCGATTCCTTCATCGATGGTTACAGCACATAATTCTATAATATGCCTTTTGACATATGAATTGAGAATTTCTAAAGTCACTACACTATCCTTTCCTCCAGACAATGCAACTAAAACCTTATCTCCCTTTTCGATAAAGTTTTCCTTCTTGATTGTTTGCTTGACCTTCTTTTCAATGCTTTCAATAAAACAATCCTTGCATAAAGCCTGTCCAGAAGCTTTTCTCTTTATAATCACATTCGGATTTCCACATTTAGTACAAGATCCCATATTAAAGTCATCCTTTTTTAAAATAATAAAATAATAAAATAATTTTTACTTTTTTGATTTATATAATATTTAACTAACTAATCGGTTCTTAAGTTACATATCAGCCACAAATTCTGCCAATTGGTTCAATGTGCTGACTTCGTAAACTTGAGCGCCTGCTCCCTTATACAATGATACGCAACTGTCAACTACATCCCATTTCTTCTTATCCTCAGGGTTTAGGATAACTACCTTTTTAGCCATGCTTGACATTTGGGAAATGAGCTCTACACTTGCAGGTATTCCATTTACCTTAGGACCTGCCCAATCCCTGCAATCTGACAATAGGATAATGTAAGACTTATTGCTTATATCTGCCTGTTTCATGAATGATTCGAATGCAGTGAACATATTTGATGTTCCTCTAACCATCATATTTCTCATACGGAGCAATCTGATTTCTGCAAATGCATTGACCATATACTTTTCTTTTAAAAATTCAGTTGTTTCTATTGTCTTATTGTCAAATTCAAACATTCTTGAGTCCTTGAATGTCTTTTGACATGCAAACATAAGCATGAAAAACCAACTGCTGATCCATTCACATGAACCGCTGACATCATTCAGGAACAAATGCTGTTTTCTATGAGGTTTTTTCTTTACATGAACAAGATCAATCGGCACACCACCATATTTCATGTTTTGCCTCATTGTCCTTCTCATGTCAATCTTATTTGAACGAGCCAATCTCTTTCTTCTTGACTGCTTGTTAGCGATTTTTCTTCCAAGCTCTACACATAATTCAAATACCCTTTCATCGTATTTGTTAAGCTTTGACAAATCACTGTTTAGAATATCATTATCCCTTGCAAGGTCCTTGTCCCTGTCTTCAAGGATAGGTCTTCCTGCAAAGTATTCCATAGCCTGTTCTGCACCCATTTGGATTTGCTTTCCACCAGTTCCTTTCTGCATGGTGATTTTCCATTCATGCTGTGAAAGCTTTCCTTTCATGGAGTTTGGCCTGTAAGCTCTGTTAAGGTCATTATCCAATTTCTTTGGAGCTTTCTTAGCGAAGAATCCATCAAATGACTCATTGAATTTAGGAATGTCATACTTGCTTTTGACATAAATGGATCTGAATGCATCTTTTAAAGTGTCTACATTATCCTCTCCCAGTATTGCATATGCATCTATTGCAGACTGGGTGGACCTGACACTCACAGGCATTCCCTTTTTTCTCAAATCATTTGATAATCTTACGATTTTCTCTTCCATATTAAAACCTTAAAAATACTTAATAAGTGCAGAAAATTAAATCTAATCGTTAATCTACTCATTCATATATTCGTTTCTAAAGATCTCTTTAATTACTTTAGCCTTGTCCGGTTCTGTCTTGATAGCTACACCAACACTGTCCTCAAGTGCAGCATCAACATTCTTGTAATCCTTATCCAAATGCATTACAGAGCTTACCCAATCAATTGAAGCCCTTACAGATGGTTTCTTATTTAAGTTGAATGTTCTGATTCTGTGAACCATATTAACAACCTTCTTGACTAAACCATTGTCTGCATCTGGAACTCTAGCTTTAACAATAGCCATTTCACGTTCAACGGAAGGGTATGAAATGTATAAGAACAGACATCTGTCCTTTGTCTCTTCAAGCAAGTTTCTTTGAGCGTTTGAAGTGAGCATTACCATCAAATCGTTTTGAAGGTCAAAAGTACCTAAATCGTTTACAGTAATCTGCTTTTCTCCTAATGCCTGAAGCAAGAAACTTTCCACTTCTTCATCTGCCTTATCGATTTCGTCAATGAGAAGAAGTGATGGCTTGTCATTCATAAAGGAGGTTAAAAGTGGTCTTCTGATAAAGAAATCATCTTCAAATATTGACTCTTCACCTTTTTGGCTACCTTTGAATGCTTCCAAATGGAGTAATTGCTTTTGATAGTTCCATTCTCCTACAATCTGTTCAAAGGTGATACCTTCATAACATTGAATCCTGAAGAATTCCCTTCCTAAACATTCGGAAACAGCCTTTGCAAGCTCTGTCTTACCTACTCCAGGAGGTCCTTCAATCAAGATCGGCTTGTTTAAAGATAAGGATAAGAATACAGAAGTGCTGATTTCATTATTGGAAATATAACCAGTACTTTCTAACTTTTTTCCTATTTCTTCTATGGTTAATTCTTCATCTGTCATTTAAAAACCTTTTTTAGTTAATTAGAAATAATATAAATATAAAAATATTTTGAAAATAATTTTTTATATTGAATTTTATATACTATATTACATAGTATATTAAATATTTGTTTAATATATATAAATAATTTATTGTTTTATAACATTAAAACTAATGAAAATCGTATAAATTAAAATTCATACTGTGATAAAATGAAAATGAAAAAGATAGCTGCATGGTTCTTTGTTTTAATTCTCCTATTCGGAGGAGTATGCATCTGTACCATGTACATATAAACTTAAAATATTAACTATATCAAAAAATCAACTATATATAACATGTGTTATAAATAATACCATATTTAATCTGATTTTAAAAAAAAGGAAAATGAAACATGAAAACCAATCCTAAAATACTTTTATACATTTTAATGATTTCAACACTTGGAATAAACACTCCATTAAGCATTGTTGGAATCATTTCACAAATAGCTGAGTATTTCAATACATCAATAGCTATTTCAGGGCTTTACGTAAGTTCTTTCACCTTTACAATAGCTATCTGCGGATTGTTCATACCTGTTTTATTTTCAAAATATGAAAGAAAAAGAACTTTCATAAGCATTTTAACAGTATTTGCAATTTCAAATATTGCAATCATATTCACAAAAAGCATTTACATTGCATCTTTTTTTAGGATATTGTCTGCAGTATTCTATCCTGCATTCATTTCAATAGCTCTGACAGTTTGTGAAGAGATAGCTCCAAAAGGCGAAGAGCAGGATTACATTACAAGGATATTGCTTGGAATATCCGTTGGAAGCATTATAGGACTGCCTATAACAACTGGTCTTGGTACAATATTTGGCTATCAAGTGGCTATGACTTGGATCTTTTTAATAAATTTCATTACATTGATTCTTATTATCATATTCTTCCCAAGAACCGGAGGAAAATCCAACTCATATGAAATGCCCTTTTCAAGCTTAAAGACAAAGGAATTCATTCTTGCAACAGTTGGAATAATCATGATGCCTATTGGTGCAAGCATAGTCTACAATTACCAGCCATTATTCTTGCAGGTGGTAAGCCACATCTACACCTATAAGTTAAGCATATTCCTGTTTATATATGGGTTGTTTTCAATATTCGGAACTTGGCTTGGTGGAAAGCTAATAGCTAAAAGAGACAAGGCAACACTTATCATTTTCCAATTGGTATGCGGAGGAGTATTCGTGCTTCTTTACCTATTTGCAAACTACTTGATTCCAGTAATCATATTGATTTTAATATTTGGCATCCTTGATGGAATGGGATACAATCTTATCCAGTACATTGAGGCATCTGTTGTTCCAGATAGCCCAGAACTTGCAAATGGAATTTTCTTAAGCATCTTGAATGGCGGAATAGCTTTAGGAATAGCTATAGGTGGATTTTTAGTGGATGGATTCGGAATAATGTCAATCTTTATTTTTGGAGCATTGTTCTTGGCCATTGCATTTTTCATGATGGTTTATGTCATCAAGATTATGAAGATTCCTCTAAAATACTCTTAAAAATAGAATGATAAGAAAATAAGTGGATTGAATAATTAAAACGTTTAAAAAAAAAGAGGAAAAATTCCCCTAATAAAATTCCTGATTTAGATTATTGATTGTTTTCAAAATTATCAATTTTATCAAAAGCGCTGCCTAAAGTTAAATAAAGAACTCCGCTAATTATTAAACATACGCCTATTAAAATTACAATGAATAATGGATTGTTAATTGATAAAATACCCATTATGAAGAATATGATACCGAAAATCAATACCAATGCAGAAGCCCATTTTGAAGTTCCTTCACCATAAATGATTCCAAGAATACCGATGACAAGCAATACTATAGCAATTAAATAGAAGTTGTATGCGGTAAGGAAAGCTAATGGAGCTAAATCAACAAAGAACAAGAATCCTAATAAGATCAATAGGAATCCCATTATCAATTCAATGATTGACCTGCCAGATGCAATACTCCATAATGTAAATGCATTAAACATCACTACTAGACCAAAGGCTATTAAACTTACACCTGCTATTATAGACACTACCCCTGCACTAACCAATGGGTAAGCTATAAATAGCACACCTAAAATAATTAATAAAATTCCAAGTATTTTTGTAAAATTCATTAAATCACCAAATTCCATATTTATATGAAATGATATTTATATTTTTTTAACCCTTTTAAATTTCATTTAATGAAAAAATAAGGGGAAGTATGACCCTATAGATTTAGTTTTAACAAAATATAAATATGAATATAAACAAACCTTAATCTAAGTGATAAGGATGAACAAGAAAATTACTGTAGATGTACTAATGGTTATTGCAATAATATTGGAATTTCTTAGCCTTCCAATCTTAATTCATGAAATTATTGGAATAGGATTAATCTTTTTAATAGCATTACATTTGAAATTCAATAAAAGATACTTTAAAGCAATAACCAAAGGAAAATACAACCTTAAAAGAACCATAGAACTAATTGTAAATATAGGTTTAATGATTTCATTAGTAATAACAATCATTTCCGGAATTTTTTCAAGTATAAGTTCCTTAAAGGATTTGAGAATCGGAAAACATAAAGTATCACATCTTCACAAACAATCTTCAGTCTTTAGCTTAATCTTTTTAGTCTTGCATCTAATAGTTACTCGTAAAAAATTAGCAAGAGAACTGAAAAAATAAACTAATTTTGCTTGATAAACTCTTCAGGATCTTTAAACAAGTCAAAGTCTTGAACATACTCTTTTCCAGTGAGCATTGCAATCTCTGCTTTTTCAAGTTCCTTACCAAGATATGCTGCATGATCCAATCTGGTTACAAGGCCCTTTTCAATGATCTCTTCATAGATTTCACTGGCTCTTTTTCCTTCAAAGCTTATTGTTGGCTTTGTCTTCTTGAAGTGAGTTGCAACTATATATGAATCCTTAACGCTTATATCATGTTCCACCCTAATCTTAAAGCTTCCAGCCTTATCCCTTACGAACTTGATAGGCGCATCCTGCTTGACTACAGGGACATTGTCATCCTGCTTCAAGTCAAACCTTTTCTTCTTGTCCTTGAATACAAGAAGGTCAACACCTAAATCCTTAGGAATGGATTGTCTGTTTTTAGCTAAAAACATCATCTTTGATGCTATTGCAAGTTCCCTTACACTTCCATGAGTCTTACCACTTTCTTCAGGGGTGAAAAGTATGCTTGCACCAAGTTCCATAGCAATTCCTGCAAGAACTGCATTTGCACCTACAGAATCTGTATCCATAAGCTCAATTACATTTCCTATGCCAAAGAACATCGGCTTCTTGTCAACTTCATGGAAATCATGGAATGCAATGATTGAATCCACAAGGCTTGAACTGTTGACAGGGTCTAAAATCAAGTCACAGACAACTTCAAGACCATCACAAGCTTCAACAAGCTTTTGCATAGATGCTACCCTATCTGCAGGAGTGTGAGGCACATAACCTTCACTGAAATTAGTAGGCAAGATAACTGCAGGAACATTCTTTTCCTTCAATAAAGGCAAAATTTCCTTATAATTACCATTGTCTAAACTTAAAACCATATCAATCCCATGGTTTACTGCAGCTTCAATCTCCTTTGGATTCAATGTGTCAATACTTAAAGGCCTGTCTCCCACAATAGGACGAAGTGTGTCAATCAAATCAGGTATCTCATCAGACCTGTCTTCACCTGCAATCATACCAATGTCTATCATATCAGAGCCTGAAGCTACAAAGAATTCCGCCTTTTTAATCAAGTCCTCTTTTGATAGAATAGGAGCACTTGCAATCTCAGACAAGACCCTCATTGGGAAATCCTCACCAACAGGCAAGTTTCTTACAAGAATGTTGTTTTCCTTCTTGAGAAGCTCATCTCTTTTTTCAATATCGTTTTCAAAGTCTTCAATGAATTTCAATGCCTGTTTCTTCTTCTCTTCTATAATGAGTTTGTCTGCAGGAGTGGACTGTGATAACTCTAGATCATCGACAAGGTCTAAAACCATAGCCAAGTCTGCTGCATCAGTGGATGCCTTATAACAAGGAATATTAAATTCCTCTGCAATGAGGAATGTATCTTTTCTTATTAAACCTGGAACTAATATTAAATCAATATCATCCAATCTATCTTCAAAATGCTCATGGATTTCTTTGATTATTTGAGTTGGAGTCAAGAAAGCAGCCACTTGTGTCTCTGCTATATGCACCACTGTTTCCTTTTTTGATTTTTCAGCCATTTGACTTACCAAAGGATAAGCCAAGTGTCCAGTTATAATAAGTATCATAAAATTCCTCTAAAATATAAAAAAAGTTAAAATTATTCATTCAATAAATTTTCAAGATAAATCTTTAAATTGGGAATATCCTCTTGAATAACATCCCATACAATATCATCAATAACATCTTCATAATTGTGAGCAAAAATATTTCTCATGCCTATAATTTCTTGCCAATTAATCTCTTTATGATTATATCTGAATTCATCAGACAACCTACCAATAAATTCGCCAATCTGAATTATAACTAATGCACAAGCATCCTGGTATAAGTTATCTGACAAATATATTCCTTTATCATTATCAAAACGATTAGCGTAATCTTCCATACGATTACAATAATGTATAACAATATTTATAGTTCTCTTATCCTTTTCTTTCATACAATAAAACCTCTTCCTTTTCAATTGACAAAAGAAATTCCTTATTAGAACTATCTTTGCTAACTACATCAACATGACATTCAAATTCCCTTTCCAAATCATGTATCAAAGAGACATATCTTAATCCTTTCAAATCTCCTTTATCCATCACAAAATCCAAATCGCTTTCTTCAGTAGCTTCACCTCTTGCGTAAGACCCAAAAAGAGCAAAGCTAGCAATACCATACTTAATGACAATGGGCATAACCCTTTTTTTAATCTCATCAATAGTGTAAACCATTTAAATCACCGAAAACAATACATATTAAAATGAATAATGAAAATGAATACTTTTGATAATTTATATTTATTTTATTCATATTAAAATTTTTTATAACTTAATTATCTTCTAAGCGAGCTGTTGCATGCCTGTCTGCCCAACATTGGATAACTACACCAACTGGAAGACCTGCAGTGTGAGTGTCCATCTTCAAGATCTTTACATCAAGTGCAGTTGTTCTTCCTCCAAGACCCATTGGCCCTTTTCCATCCTTATTGATTCTTTCAAGACATTCAAGTTCCATTTCAGCTATTGTTGGATCTGGATTGCGCTCTCCAACCTTTCCAAGAAGTGCTTTTTTGCCTAATTTCAATGCCATGTCAGAACTTCCACCAATACCAACACCTACAACGATAGGAGGACATGGCTTTCCACCTGCCTTTAATGCAGTTTCAACAACAAAGTCCTTGACTCCTTCGATTCCTTCAGCAGGAAGCGCCATCTTAAGTGCATTGTTGTTTTCAGATCCAAATCCTTTAGGCATGATAGTAAATTCTATGTAGTTCTCGTCTATTAATTCAATGTCTACAATAGGCACTTTGTCTCCCACATTTCCAGAGTTCTTTCTGGTAATGGGATCAACCACATTTGGCCTAAGAGGAACTTCTGCAGTTGCTTTTGCAACTCCTTTCTTGATTCCTTCATAAAGATTTTCAACATGAACTTTACCAAGCTTTACAAAAATGATAGGGAGACCTGTATCTTGGCACATTGGAATTGACTTTTCTTCTGCAAGTTCAATATTCTTTAAGATAGCTCCAATATTTAGCTTACCTAAGTCACTATCCTCACGTTTAAGAGCATCTTCAAGTGCACATTTGACATCGTCTCCAAGAACGATAGCAGCCTGTTTGTATAATTGATAAATGGTATCTTCAATTTGTTTTTCTGTTATCATAAAATCACTAATTAGAATAAAGAATTATAATTTATTAAAAATAATCTATATAAAATATTTAATTTATTAATTTAAATAATTTATTAAAATTTATAAAATAGAAAAATAGTTAGAAAAAAGAAAAAATAGTAGATGTTTGATTAAACATCTACGCTTTAATAGTTATTTTTGGTTTTTTAGTTACTTTGTTATAGTATTTACTACCCGCATATTTTATAACTGCAGTAAATTTACCTTTTTTCTTTAAGTTGGTAATTTTAAAGGTAGCAACACCTTTGGAGTTGGTTTTAGCAGTGAAAGTCTTCTTATTGACTCTTAAAGTAACTTTAACTTTCTTCATCACTTTGCCTTTATTGGTCATTAAGGTAATTTTGTATTTTTTAGTTTTTACTGTTCTTTTAAAGGTTTTTGCCTTAGCAGTCAATTTAGGAGTAGCTTTTTTAACTACAACCTTTACGCTAGAGGAAGATTTTAAGTAAGTTTTATCTCCTGCAAAGCTAATTGATGCAGTATAAGTCTTAGGAATCAATTTTGAAACAAGAACAGAAACCTGGCCTTTAGAATTGGTAATTAAAGTCTTGCTAATGGTTCCTACCTTAACAGTGACTTTCTGATTTACCAAAATATTTCCAAATGAATCCTTCAAAGTAACGACAAGATACTTGTTAACATTATAGGTTGCAGTAACCTTAGGGGCAGTGACTTTTGTATAATAAGTTACGGTACCATTACAGGTATCACTGTCATTAATTGCACTATTTCCAGTAAAAGTACAATTCTTAGCGGAACCATAAATCATAGCGCCCCCATTTTCACCTGCAGAATTACTTTTAAAAATACAGTTTTCAGCAGACCCATTATAAATAGCTCCTCCAACATATACTGCCTTATTGCCAGTGAAAATACAATTCTTAGCGGAGCATCGGGCATCATAATCATCACTACCCATAGCACCACCAATAGATGCAGAATTGCCAGTAAAATTACAATTCACAGCATTACCACTATAAATAGCACCACCACATGTATACTCACCAGTTAAATAATTATTATTAAATGTACACTTCTCAGCAGTACCTCCAACGATAGCACCACCAATTCGATCTGCAGAATTATTAGTGAAAATGCAATTCACAGCAGAACCGTCACAAATAGCACCACCACCACCAGTTCCACCATTAGATGCAGAATTATTAGTGAAAATAGAATTCATGGCCTTAACCTCAATGGCAGCACCGCCAGCATCATCTGCAGAATTGCCAATGAAAATACAATTCTCTGCTATACCATGATAAACAGCACCACCATAATCTG
>NZ_CALDKF010000117.1 GCF_937898925.1 uncultured Methanobrevibacter sp. | reverse complement strand
CTGCAAAATTGCCACTATTGGCACAAAAACTGCAGAAGTAGCTATGAATAAAGGACTCCATATAGATATCATACCAAAAGATTATACTGCTGAAGGACTCATTGAAGAATTTAAAAGAATCGACTTAAATAATAAAATTGTTGGCGTTCCTCGTACATTTTCTGCAAGGACTATTTTACCAAATAGCCTCAAAGATATGGGGGCCGAAGTGATACTTGCAGAAAGCTATAAGTCAGTCATTCCAGACGAAAAAAAGGAGATTGAAAATTTAATCCAGGAAATCATAGATGAAAGAATTGATGGAATAACATTTACAAGCCCACTTACTGTGGTGAATCTCTTCAAGATAGCTAAAGATGAGCAAAAGGATGAGTTGGTTGAAAAATTATCAAGTTCTACACTTACAGTAGCTATTGGGCCAATAACTGGAAAAATACTCGATGACTATAATGTAAAGCACATCTATCCTGAAAGATACACAGTCAAAGACATGATTGACTTGATGTTTAGGGAATTGAACAATCAAAATTAGAAAAAATAATGCACTAAAAAAATAATTTTTATTGGAAAATTAGACAATATTGAATATAATTATAATATAATTTAATCTTAGTAAAGGAGGAATTTCTATCAGCCAATTTAAGATAAGCATAATCATACCTGTTTACAATGGAGAGAAATATCTTCCGATTACTTTAGATTCGGTTATCAATCAAACAATAGGTATTGAAAACCTTGAAATAATAATAGCTAACGACTGTTCCACTGACAATACAAAGCAGATCATTGAAGATTTTAAGGAAAGAATCAACAATCAAACTAATAAGGAAACCGTTAAGTCAATCAATCTTGTGGAAAATATGGGTGGGGCGTTCGGTCCTCGAAACATAGCATTGGATCATGTGAATGGAGAATATCTTATGTTCATTGATTCAGATGACACTTATCCTTTGGATGCCTGTGAAACATTATACAATAAGATCAATGAATATGATTGTGACATTGCCTTTGGAAGATACTTAAGGCATTACCCAGAAGCAAATATCATTAGAAAATCATACACTCCATACACAGACAGCTTGGAAAGGCCATATCTTGACTACCTTGATGATTTGGTTGAAGGGTCTAATTTAAATGGATTCATAGGTTCTCTCTGGAAAAACGTCATGAGCAGATTCTTTTACGGCAAATCCATAAACAATGAAAACAATGACGAGATATTCATCAATGATTTCAAAGCGGAAAATGATGATGAAATAGCTATCTTAAAGATCTTGCCATCATTCTGGAGTAAAATATACAGAACAGAACTGATAAAGGAAAATGCAATCAAGTTTCCAGAATGCATATCTGCTGAAGACTTGAACTTCCTATTGGAATCATATATCAAAAGCGAAAAGGGAATTCTTTTCCTGAACAATAAGATTGTCTACAATTACTTCATGAGACTGGAAGATGAAGACAAGTCAATTACAAAAAACATTAATTTCAGATTAGTGCATGATTCACTGAAAGCCTACAGATTGTCTTCAGAGCTTTCTGATGAATATGGCATAAGAAACAAAGACCTCTTCCTAAACCCATATCTATTGAATTGGATTAACCTATGGCTAAGCAGGGATAATTCAAAAGAGGAAAATAAAGTATTCCTTAATGAGATTGAAATGATGGAAAAGGGCAATAGGAATGGGTTGAAATACAAGCTGATTCTAAAATTCATTAAAGTCCTATTGAAAATCAAATCATGATTATAATAATGAGAATCTAAAAAATTAAAATTATGAAAATAAATAATTTTTAAATATTATGCTAACATATTATAATTAAGAAAGCAAATGAAAAATAAAAAGAGGTGAAAAAATGAAAGATGTAATGATTTGGCCAATATATCTTGATGCTGAAAAATCATTGAATGAAGGCAGGAAAATATCCAAAGAATATGCCGTCTCTGAACCAAGAATCAAGGAAATCGTAAAGGCTACTCAAAAATTAAGATACAAGTATTATGCTGAAGAGGATAAGGCTTATCCTGGAGAATGGTACAATAAATCAGGAAGAGTCATAATTACCACTGATGACAGCAAAAAGGAAATTCTAATCAACTTATCAAACACCATAAAACAAATGAGAGAAGCTAAACAATCAAATAGGCCTAACAACAAAAAAGGCAAAAAAGGAAAATGGAAAAAATAAATTTCCTACCACTATAAAAAAATAAGAAAAATAAAATAAATAAAATTAAATAAAATTAATAAAAACGATTATTCACTATAAACAAATAAAAAGGCGTTAAAATGACAAGCATACCACCAGAAATGAAAGAAAGATATGAAGAAGCCAGAAGACTTATAGAATCTTCTAAAGACATTAAGATTTACAGCCATACTGACTGTGACGGAATCTCATCTGGAGCTATTCTCACAGGAATCCTAAAAAAGATAGGCAGACAATTAGGAAAAGATTTTGAAATTGAAATCGTCAACTTGGATGTTTTGGAAAACGTTCCAATAGAACATGAGTTGACAATATTTTCAGACCTTGGATCTGGACAGCCTGTTGATAAGAATGCAAATAAGGATTCCAAAATACTTATTCTTGATCACCACCCTCCACTTAGAGACATTGATTACGGTAATACAGTAGATTATGATTACTTGGAAATAAACCCTATTTTTTATGGAATAGACGGTTCCCAAGAAATTTGTGGAGGAGGTTTATGCTACCTTCTTGCTAAGGAGTTTGGTTTTACCGATTTAAGTTGGCTTGGAATATTGGCAGCTATTGGAGATATACAAAACGGTAAAACCGGGAAATTGGAAGGATTGAACAGAACCATTCTTAAGGATGCTGAAGAAGAAGGATTGGTTAAGATTATTCCAAATGACTTATCATTATACGGCAGACAGACAAGACCTCTGTTTGTTGCATTATCCTATTTCAGCGATGTTAACTTGGAAATTACAAATGACCAGAATAGGTCATTGGATCTTTTGAAAAGGCTTGGCATAAATACCAGAAACCCTGTAAATGACACATCAATCAGATCTTGCGATTTAAGCCAACAAGACAAATTCAAATTAATCAAAGAACTAATCAACATGATTACAAAGGAAATCCCAAGCAGATATGCTATCCATGCTCCAAAACTAGTTATGGGAGAAAGCTACGAATTTGATAATGAAGAGAAGTACACTTTCTTAAGGGATGCCTCTGAATTCTCTACAGCAATGAATGCATGCGTTAGAAATGGAAGACCAGAAGTTGCATTGAAACTATTGGATTTGACAATAAAGAGAAATGAAATCTTAAGTGACAGCAAGGTTTCAATAGACATTGAAAGCGATAGGGCTGTTGTGCTTGATGAACTTGAAGAGATTTCAAAAGCTCATAGATTCTATTTGGCACAGAACATCAAGATGATTGGCGAGACCGACTCTATTGTGCAAATGAAAAATCTTCAGTATTTCGATGGAGAAGGCATAAGAAGCAATGTTGTAGGTACAATTGCTGGAATGGTTCTCAGTCAAGGAGATTGGAGAAAACCTATTATTGCATTTACACAAGTGAGTGAAGAGAATGATGACCTGAAGATTTCACTTCGTTGCTCTAAGCTGCTCGCTTATGACGGAGTTCACTTTGGAAAGATAATCAGAAAAGTGTCTCAGAGTTTAGGTGGAAACGGTGGAGGCCACGATGTCGCTTGTGGAGCTTATATCCGTAAAGACCAAAAAGAAGAATTCTTTGAAATGATGAATAATGAATTGGAAGGTAAATTGGTACTTGATTAAACCATCAAAGCCAATTTATTATTTTCAATACTATTTTTTTACATATACATTTATTAAGACTGCTTTTACAATAAATCATTCTAAAACTATTTTTTTAAGCAACTTTTTTTAAATAATTTTTACATTCAAATAGACTTTATAAAAAAGTAAAATAAACTTTAAATATTATAAGGGACAAAGTAACTATTAACTAGAAATAATTAATTCTTTGTATAAAAAAAATTAAGTGGTTATTATGGAGATCTTACAAAAAAGAGGAGCATTGACTCATTTTCAAATTTTAGGGGAAATCTCTAAGCAAGAACCAAATCTTAAGCAAAAGGATTTGGCTGAACGTTTAGGAATTACAATTCAAGCGGTTTCTGAAAATATCAAAACATTGACTGAACTTGAATACATCACTTCTAAAGATGGTAGAGCACCATATAAGATTACCCAAAAGGGAATTGCTAAAGTCAAAAAAGATGCAATCACCTTAAGAAAGTACTCTGACAGTGTTCTTGAAACCATGACCTATTATAAGTCTACCTGGCCAGCAATTGCTAAGGAAGACTTGAAGGAAGGTGATGAAGTAGGTTTATTCATGGAAGATGGCAGATTATACGCTTCAATCAATGCACAGACTGACGCTTATGCTGATGTAATATTGGACACTAAGAAAGGATTTGATGTTGCTTTAACCAATCTTAAAGGAACCATTGAAATCAAGGAAAGTAAAATCCTAATAATTACATTGCCTCCAATAAAGCAAGGAGGATCAAGAGCTGCTGATATGGACCTGATTAAGGAAATCTATGAAGGAAAATATGAAAACTATGGATTAAGCTCAATCGATAAGGTTGCAGCAATTGGAACCACTTCTCATGTAATAGCTAATGCATTAGATATGCCAGTAGACATTGAATTTGGAGTGAGTGAAGCAGCCCAATCTGCAGTTAGAAAAGGATTGAATGTTATGATTCTTTCAATCGGAGATATGAGCAAAAACATATCAAAAGACTTAGAAGAGGCTAATGTCCCATATCAAGTCATAGATGCTAAAAAAATAAATATGGAACTTTAAGAATATATTTTTAATATATTTTTAAATTCTCTTCTTTTTTATACTATTTTAATCATTACAATAAAAAAAAAAACTATTTTTAAAAAATATTCTAAAGTTTAAAAAAAAGAATAAAAAACTATTTTTAAAAAATATAATTAATTTTAAAAAAAAGAGTGAAAAACTATTTAGTAATTAAATTGCTTTTTCTTCACAATAGCTCTGGAATCTGCATTTTCTACATTTATTAGGGTTTTTAGTAGGTATAGGATCTCTTTTATCATCGATTAATCTATGTAAAAAATTGATTGTATATCTAATATTCTGTTCATTGCTTTCATTGAATTCTTCGCTCCAGAATATGTTATCTGTTCCCCTTTGCCTTAATGCAGCGATTATTGTACGTTTATCATTTCCCACCATATTCTTAAATGCCAAGCAATAAGCGCGAACTTGATTGATTGTTGATGGATAAGCCCTATTTCCTGGTTTATCGTCAATGATTATTATCTTATCAGGAGTCATTCTAACTTCATCAATAAAACCACGAATTCCATTTTCAGTATCAATTACAAACATTTCACGGGATAATATTTCTTCTTCCTTAGACAATTCAAAAGCATCCTCAAAAGTTGATGGCTGAGCTGTTTCCTTAAATTTTTCCTCTAACCTGGAATGCCCTTCAGTCCCTTCAAGCATTTCCCGAGTAGGTGCAGTGCTGACTCCTTGACAGTATTCAAGGTACAAACTGTATTCACAATATCCTTGTGTATTTAGCCAGCTTATTGGAAAATTAGCCTTTTCATCAATGATCCGAACACTCTTATAATTTTCATGAAGTTCAAAATCTAAAATATTAAATTCGTCTACAATAAGTTTATTTTCCATAGAATCCCCCTTTAATATAAAAAAATTTTATAAAAATAATCTAAAATAACCTAAAAATATCTAAAATAATCTAAAATAACCTAAAAATATCTAAAATAATCTAAAATATCTTAAAAAAGAAACAAGAGTACAAATAAAAAATAAATGATAAAAGATAATTAAAGATTATCTTCTAGCAAAAAATAAATCTGTATCCTCTTCAACAACAGTGGTTCTTGTAATACCGTCTAAAAGTCTGGCTTTACCTGTAATTCTTCCGAGAATTACATCAATGATTATTGGGAACCAGTAAATTTTAGAAAGGGATCTGATCAATGCTTGAGAAAAAGTAAGGGAATAATCTCTTCCAAGTCTTCCTCTTCTTGGCACTGCTGATTTAACTTCTATAAACATCAACCTTTTACCAATAGTTGCACCTATACTCTTCTCTAAAATTGTGAAATACAATAAAATCAAAATTGGAAGAACAAATACAAAATAATGGTAAATCTGGAACATATTGAAGTAGTTTATAAAGAAATATGCGAAATAAGATACAATCCACATAAATGCAGAAACTACAAAGAAATCAAGAATATATGCTACAACTCTTTTACCGAATAAGTCCATCAAATCACCATCTGATTCATTTTAATTAATAAGATTTAATTTAACATACTCTTGGAACAGGGTCTGCTATAGGAGTTTCCAGGATTCTGACTCCTCCAATGCCTGTTTCAATCAATACTTTATCATCATCAATAACTTCACCGATAATAGCTGCATCCTTACCGTATTTGTCTGTTTTAATAGCTGCTAAAACTTCTTCTGCCTTTTCAGCTTTTACACCCATCAAGACTTTTCCTTCATTAGCAACTTCATATGGATCAATACCCAACATATCAGATGCTGCTCTAACTGCTTCCTTAACTGGAATAGCTTCATCCTTAAGCATGACTCCAACTCCAGATTTACGAGCCATTTCATTTATGCAGTTTGCAAGCCCTCCACGAGTAGGGTCTTTCATAGCAGTTACTCCACCTACTTCAAGAGCTTTGGAAATGATTCCCCACATTGGAGCTACATCGGATTTCAATTCGGTTTCAAACCCGAAACCTTCCCTAAAGGACATTAAGCTCATTCCGTGGTCTCCAACACTACCAGTGATTATGATCTTATCTCCCACATTTAAAGTGGAATCCTTAATGACTTCTCCTTTTTTAGCTATTCCAATACCAGTAGTTACAATTACAATACCATCAAGCTTATCCTGTTCCATTACCTTAGTGTCTCCAGTGATGACTGCTACATCAGCCTCTTCACAGGTATCGCTTAAGGATTTGATGATTTTATCCAAGTCTTCAATTGGAAAACCTTCCTGTAAAATCATTGCATTTGAAATAGCTAAAGGCTTTGCACCCATTACAGAAACATCATTTATAGTTCCTGCTGCGGAAATTCTTCCAATGTCTCCACCAGGGAAGAACAATGGGTTTACGGTATGACCATCAGTTGTAACAACAATCTCATAATCTCCAAGAGGTATTGTTGCACCATCATCCAATGCGTCTAATCCGTATCCTCCTTCAACTGATTTTTTTGATAAATTATTTAAAATGGTCTGTGAGATTAAATTTCCCATAACTTCTCCACCAGCACCATGTGACATTCCTATCTTCATTTTATCTCCTTAAAATTAATAATTAAAATAAATAACAAGCAAAATTAACATCTTGCTTAAACTTATAAAAGATTCGTAATATCTTCAATAGTTTATAACATTATAATATATCTAATTAATATTAAATAAGTATTTGCAATTTTATAAAGAAATTGAAAATAAAACTGATTAAAAAAATAGAATGATTAAAAAAATTAAAAAGAATAAAATAATTAAAAGTAGTAAAAAGTGTAATAAAGTAAAATAAATAAAAAAAGATAGAATAACAGAATTATTCTACAATAACTCCGTTAACAACACCATCTTGACCAGGTCTGGAGGTAACTTTTGCGTGACCTAATTCGGTTTCTACAATAGCACCTTTGGTGATGATGTTCCTTCTTACGTAGTTAGGGTTAGCACTGTTTTCAATTACGTTTAAGATCTCTACAGTGTGAGCTTTACCATCAGCATCGATAACGTTGATTTGGTTTCCAAATGCTAATCTGTGTTTTTCGTTTCCACCACGGGTTCTGATTTTTCTTAATTTTTTCTCACCTAATCTGGTTTCTGCAGATTCTCTACCTAATTCAGATTTCCTTTTACCACGGTTTGCAACTCTTCTAGCACCAGATGGAGATCTGGTTGATTTTCCTTGACAAATAGCCATAACAATATCTCCTTATATTATTTTTTCCGTAATCTATGTAATTATTAATTTTTCATTTCCAAAAGATTTCAAGTTAATTTTACATAAAGTAATCTTATGGAATTAATTTTCTAAAATATGAAACTCAAAAAACAAGCTTCCGCTTTGCTTGATAAGAGATAAATTCAATAAAAATTTATTTTCAAATAATTATTAAATTTATTTTTGATTTATTTTTTTAAATATTGAGAATGAAATTCTCATAAATAAGCAAGTTAATTAATGATTCTTACTGCAAGATAAAATAAGAATGTATATATTTATATTCAAAACTATATATAAAGGTAACTATTTTTAGAACTTCAAAAAATTGAAATTAGAAAATAAATATTAAAAAAATAGAATAAATTAAAAAATTAAAAAAATAAAGGGAAAATTTAAAAATAAAAAATTTATAAAACAGTATCCACATCAGAAATACTGTCTAAAACAATGATGTCAATGTCTTCTTCATTCACTCTTTCTTTTTCTTCTTCATCTAAAGTGGAATTGACAAGAATAGCGCTCATTCCTGCATTAACTGCTCCCATACAGTCAACATCCAACTTGTTTCCAATCATAACGCTTTTCTTAACGTCACATGCCATTCTTCTGCATGCTTCAATATATATTTCAGGATCTGGCTTTTCAACTCCCACTTCCTCTGAAGTGATTACAATGTCAAAGAAGTGGTACAAATTCAATCTGACTAATTTTTCCCATTGCTTAATGGTGATTCCGTTAGTGATTGCACCTAATTTATATCCTTTACTTTTAAGATAAATCAATATTGCACTTGTTCTTGGGAATGGTCTCAAAAGAGCAAATTTGACATTGTGATATGTTGTCATTCCAATAGCTACCAAAAGAGGGTCTTCCTTTCCTAAAACTTCTTCTGTTAAGATATTGAAGTGTTTGGAATAGTTTGAACCTTTCTCTTTAATAATATCCTTTAATAAGTCATATGCTTCATCTTGCTCTAAAGGCAAGCCATTGTTGCACATACTTTCAATAGCTGCATGTCTTGCTAAATCAGCAAAGCTTGAAGTGTCTACAAGGGTATCATCAATATCAAAAAATACTGCTTTTGTCATTATTACACCAAATATTAAATATTTAAGCAATTAAGCATTAAATTTCATTTCAATAATATATTTCAATTAATAATTATTTCATTCAATAATCTAATAATATATTTATTTTATTATTATATAAAAATTCCTAAAGAAATTTATTCATTTATCCCAATATTTCCAAATTCAAATCAATAGAGAATTAGAAGAAAGCATCTAAACTTTGTTGCCTTTCATTGGAAGATAATTCCCTTAATCTATCCTTATCATAACCTAAAGGTTCCATCATCCTTGAAACAGCAGGAATTAACTGATTTTCAATATAGTATTCCTTATCATATTCTATTCCTTCACTATACTCATAAGGAACGGCCCTTTGGCTTATTGAACCTTTTCCCTTAGCTATAATATACTGAACAATGGTTCCTTTTCCAACCTTGATTCCATGAGATTCTATCTCTCGAGCTGCAATTACATGAGGTCCAACCTGCTTGTAATCATCAAGATTTTTTGTGATTTGAGTATGAATAACCAGTTCTTTCATGTCCAAATTGCCAGATTTGATTTGCTTAAGGACTTTACTTATGATCTTTTCAGCCTTTTTAACATTACCCTCTTCCAAAATAGCCATTAAGATATCTTCCTGAGTTTTCTTTGCAATTGGAGCCCAATCTCTTCTAACCAGTTCCAATCCTTTTGCAATGATCTTTCCATCTTCTATGACAGCATATCTTTTTTTGCTTACAAAGAACCCTCTTCTATAGAATCCTTCAAATTCCAATTCCATTGTATCAGGTAAAGAGCCATTAAAATAAGATAGGAACTTATCCTTTTGCACCTTAATCTCATTTTCAATAGCTATTTGTTCAGGGGATTCAATCATTTTTACACCTAAAAAATCATTATTCTATACAAGTATATCTTTTTTATCTTTTTAATAAATGTTTTTAATATTGCCTTTGATTGAATTTGAAAATTATTTTTTAGACTTATCTATCTAATATCTATTTAATATCTATCTAATATCTATTTAATATCTATCAAATATCTATTAAATATCTATCAAATAGATATTATGAACTTAAACATTTAATATTTGATATCTAACTTAATATTAAGAATAGTAATATATATTAAACCCAAATCGAACTCTTAACAAAAAAATAAATATAATAAAGTTCAATATAATAAAAACAGTTTAATATAATAAAAACAGTTGAAGGGATTGCTATGAAAGACTCTGAAAAGATTATTATAGAATTCATCAAGTTATCCAAAAATCGAGAGAAAATATTCAAGGCATTAGATGGGGAAACTTTAAAGCCTACAGATATAAGCAAAAAGACTAATATCCATAGTAACAACGTAAGTCGTATCTTAAGCCAATTACGAGAAAAGAATTTAGTTCGTCTATTAAACCCCGAAACCAAAAGGGGCAGATTATATGAATTAACAGACTATGGAAAAGAAATTTTAAATTTAATGAAATCACAAAATTAAGATTCATTAAATTAAAAAAAAATAATTAAAAAATAATTAAAAATTAAAAAAATAGCAAATAAAAATAGTAAATAAAAATAGTAAATAAAAATAGTAAATAAAAATAGTAAATAAATAATAAAAAAATAGAATTATATTTCTATTTCTAAAGCTATAGGACAATGATCAGAACCCTCAATGTCAGATTTGATATAGGATGCCTTGACATTGTCTTTAAACTCTTCATTTACAAAGAAGTAATCTAAACGCCATCCCACATTCCTTGTTCTAGCACGGGTTCTATAACTCCACCAGGTATATTTGTCTCTTTCGTCTTCATGCAACATCCTAAATGTATCAATAAAACCATTGTCCAAGAACTTAGTAACCCATTCCCTTTCAATAGGCATGAAACCAGAAGTATTTTCATTTTCCTTAGGCCTTGCAAGATCTATTTCCTTATGTGCAGTGTTTAAATCACCACAAATCACTAAATTATGACCGTTATCCCTTAAATCATTAGCATAATCGAGGAACGCATCATAGAAATCAAGCTTATATCTCAATCTTTCCTCACCATTTCCTCCATTAGGATAGTAAATGTTTAAAAGAGTGAACCCATCAAAATCCAATCTTTGAAGTCTTCCTTCAACATCAAACTTTTCAATCCCCATTCCAGAATAAACCTCTTTAGGTTCAATAGCGGTATAAGTTGCTACACCACTGTATCCTTTCCTTTCTGCTGAATTGAAATAGCTTGTATAATCAGGAATATTCACTAATTTTTTAGGCAATTGGTCTATTTGAGCCTTGGTTTCCTGAAGGCATACAATATCTGCCTTTTCCGCATTAAACCAATCTAAGAAACCTTTTTTATGAATAGCTCTAATACCATTTACATTCCATGAAATAAGTCTTATATCAGTCATAAAAATCACTTTAAATAATAATTGAAAAATTGAATAAATATATCTAATAATCAGATAATCAGATTATAAAAAAATTAAGAAAAATAAATAAAAAAAAGAATAAAAATAAAAAGATAAAGATTGAAATTAATCAAACTTTACTCCTTCTTCTAAAGGAACCTCTCTTAACCAGCTAATGTCACTCTTATAAAGCATTCTGATATCAGATAAATCATATCTAATCATAGCAAGACGTTCAATACCTAAACCGAATGCTAATGCTGGTGTGTCGATTCCTAAAGGCTCTAGAACTTCTGGTCTGAACATTCCACAACCACCAAGCTCAATCCAGCTTTCCTTTTCTTCCAAGTAAATTTCACACTCAGTTGAAAGATAGGTGTAAGGGAAATAAGCTGGTCTGAATCTTACTTCAAATCCTAATTTCTTATAGAATTCCTTTAAAGTACCTAAAAGGTTTTGATAGTTGATTCCAGGAGCGGCAACAAGTCCTTCAACTTGATGGAACTCCGGCAAATGCTTGTAGTCAAAGGTTTCTCTTCTGAATACCCTTCCTACTGAAAACATCTTAATAGGAAGTTCACCTTTTGCCAATCTTTGAGTGGAAATTCCAGTTGTATGAGTTCTTAAAACAGATTGGCGAGCAATATCCTCATCCCAATTATAGTTCCAACCTTCTGAACCTGTATTTCCACCATCTTCATGAGTTTTAGCCACTTTTTGAACAAGCTCATCATCTGGCAAATCGCAAGTCAATGGATTTTTTACATAAAAAGTATCCTGCATTTCTCTTGCAGCATGATCTTGAGGTTGGAAAAGAGAATCGAAATTCCAGAAAGCAGATTCCAAATAATCACCTTTATCTTCAGTGAATCCCATATTCAAGAAGATTTCTCTAATTTCCTGAATGATTCTTCTTAATGGATGCTCTTTACCTGGGAAGAATATAGGGTACTCTGCATTGATATCATAAGGTCTGTATTTCAAGTCTTTCCAAGATCCTTCCTTAAGCTGTTGGTGAGTCAATTGGGTAGCTTCCTCTTCAATGGTGAAGCCAAGCTCTAAAATCTCACGACCTAAGTCTGTTAATTCAAAACTGTGAAGAGTTGTCTTTTGCTCCGCAATGAGATTTTTCCTCTCTTTAAGTGCAGATAAACCTTTAGCCATATCTTCATCCAATTGTTCTTTAGACACTTGTGCCTTTTCAATAAGGGTTCTTAATAATGATTCATCATCACCTAATTTTTCTTTGCTGGATTCACCTACATCAGTAATGGATAATACTCCCTTATCCATTTTTGCCCAGCTTTTACGAACCAACCAACCAATTGAGATATTGACTTCTTTTTTGTCAAGCCCTTCTAAACTAGCCAAATCCTTCATGGCCAATTGCTTTTTATCCTGCAATACCTTTAGGATTCTCCTTTCAGGAAGGCCTATTTCAGCATATTTTTTACCATTCTCAGTCAAGCTAAATTTCTCTTTTGTCTCTTTGTTTACAATGATGATTCCTTTAGAAGCTAATGATCCCGCAGCACTCATAACTGATTTAATATTCAAACCAGTGCTTTCAGCTATTTCGTCAGGAGTTGCATTTTCATTAATCTCTAACTCTTTTAATAGCTTTTTTTCATAAATATGTAATTCATTAATAATTTTATTAATATCTTCACTCATCTAAACACCAGATGTTTTTTATAATTAATTGATAAGAATAATTGATAGATAATATTTTGTAGATTATTTAATTTAAAAATTATACTAAATATCTATCATTTCATAATATTATAATATATCTCTAATCTAATTAATAAATATATTCAAAAATAGAAAATTGATTTAATAAAAAATTAAAATAATTTGATAAAAAATTAGATGAAATAAGCATAAAAGAATAAAAAAATAAGAAAATAAGAAAATTAGAAAAATAAAAAAGAATAATGATTAGAAATTATCGGCAAGATATGATAAGAATATAGATGCTGCAGTTAAATCAGCTGTTGTTCCAGGATTCAACTTATTATCATAGAGATAATCATCAAATTCCAATAATTTTTCTAAAAATGAATCGTCATCCTTAAATTCCAAAATCTCACTTGCCTTTTGGGATACGGATTCCGCCACTTCATTACCGTATTTTCTTGAAATTAAAGTGTCTGGAATTTGAGAAAGAATTGTCATGAATGTTAAAACTGTAGCATTATTGATTACATCAACATCATCAGAGGTTTTCCAAAAGCTTGAAAAACAAGGAGATCCTATTTCAAAACAAACAGGCATTTTATTGGTGAGTTCATTTGCTAATCTGTCCCAACCAGCTGAGATTTCCAAAACATCAAACATTGTCTGATTGTTTGCACGCAATTCATCCTTTGCCTTTTCGCTCATCACATCAAATTCATCCTGATCTCCCATTCCACCAGCATCTGCAACATTGATTGCATCATAAAGGTTTACTGCATCCTCAACAGTTGTAGCATCCATTAAACGACCTACATTCTCTTGAATTTCATCAAAACTATCACTTATTGAAGCTGCAGCTGCAATTGGAATGCACATCATCATAATGCCTAAATTAGTGTTGGTTTCAATCCATCTATTGGTTTCATCAACAGCTTGGAAGATGTATCTTCCTAATTCCGCTTTGGACAAATCATCGATTTCCTTAGCTTGGCTTGCAACAGCTTCCATAGTATCTCCAATAACTACAGCACTTATCGCAAAGTCTTGAAATACCATATCATCGTAATTTCGAGTTCTGTGAACATTTCCAGGTTTTGGCCAACCACTCACTTCAAGAACAGATGCAATTTGAGCCAATTTAGCAATTTCTTTTGCTTCCACAAACATTCCCCCATAATCATAAGTGGTCTAAAGCATAAGGAGCGAAATTAGTGATTATCAAATCAGCCCCTGCTCTTTTTATGGATAATAATGATTCCATTATAGCCTCTTCAGACAAATAGCCATTTTCAATAGCTGCCATAATCATGGAATATTCTCCGCTTACATTATATGTCACTAAAGGCATTGGGAATTCATCCTTAATTGTCTTAATTATATCCAAATAAGGTAGTGCAGGTTTAACCATTAAAAAGTCAGCGCCTTCAATTACATCAAGTTCAGCCTCCCTGATTGCTTCAAGAGCATTTGCAGGATCCATTTGATAGGATTTTCTGTTTCCCGCTGAAGGAGCAGAACATGCTGCTTCTCTAAATGGATAATAGAATGAAGAAGCGAATTTAACTGAATAGGACATAATCATTGTGTTGTAATAACCGTTTTCATCAAGAATTTCCCTTAAGGCTTGAATTCTTCCATCCATCATGTCAGAAGGCGCTACAATATCTGCACCAGCTTCTGCATGGGATAATGCAACTTTTGCAAGATATTCCAAGGATTCGTCATTTAAGATTTCAAAGCCAAAGTCTGTGTCATCATTCTTTTCAATCAATCCGCAATGGCCGTGAGAAGTGTATTGGCATAAGCAAACATCGGTAATGATAACTAAATCAGTTTCCTCTTTAAGCTTGCGGACAGTTCTTTGAACAATGCCTGTTGAAGCAAAAGCAGGAGATCCGATTGCATCCTTTTTTTCAGGGCTTGGAAGACCGAAAACAATAATTGATTTCAATCCTTTAGCTTCCAATTCCTTTGCATATTCCACACAGTCATTTAAAGAATATCTGTATTCGCCAGGCATAGTGGAAATAGCTTCCTTTTCACCATCTTTAAGGTCTTCTTTAACGAATATTGGATAAATCAAATCCTCTTTATTCAATTTGGTTTCACGTACAATGTCTCTAATTTTAGAGTTTTTCCTATATCTTCTCATTCTTGTTATTGGAAAATTCATGATTTCACTTCTTAATGATTATATAATAAAAAATTTTTACTTTAAATTAATTTAGATTAAATAGAATAATTTTAACTTTTTATAAAATTTATTCATATAATAGTTTATCAAATTACTAATATAAATTTTAATGTAAATTCATATAAAAACTTAAACTATATTAAGGGAAATAAAAATATTTAATATTAGAAAATTAAAATTAAGAAAAGTGAACAAACTTATAATAATTTAATAGAATACTTTGAGGAATTATATGGCAAACACTATTGGAAAAATCTTTTCAATTACAAGTTTCGGTTCCAGTCATGGAAAAGCACTTGGAGCAGTTGTAGATGGATGTCCTGCTAATTTGGAACTTAGCGAAGAGGACATTCAAATTGAATTGAATAAAAGAAGACCTGGAACAAGTGCACTCACAACATCCAGAAAAGAAGGGGACAGAATAGAAATTGTATCTGGAATATTTGAAGGAAAAACCGATGGAACCCCAATCACTGGAATCGTTTACAACACCAATCAAAAATCTAAGGATTATTCAAACATCAAAAATACTCCAAGGCCAGGACATGGAGATTTCTGCTGGATGGAAAAATATGGAATCTACGACTATAATGGAGGAGGTCGTGGAAGTGGTAGAATCACCATAGGACATGTTATTGGAGGAGCTATTGCAAAAAAACTATTAAAAACCCAGGGCATTGAAATAACATCCCACGTTGTCCAAATAGGAGATATCAAAGCAGAAAATATAGATTATGAAAACCTAAAAGACACAATCGAAAAAAACAACGTCAAATGTGGTGATGAGGATGCTGCAAAACTCATGGAAGAATTGATTCTTTCCAAAAAGCAGGAAGGAGATTCAGTTGGAGGAATAGTTGAAACAATTGCAACTGGAGTTCCTGCAGGACTTGGAGCACCAGTGTTTGGAAAGCTTGATGGTGATTTAGCACAAATTTTAATGAGCATTAATGCAGTTAAAGGAGTTGAAATAGGATTAGGCTTTAAAAGTGCAAAATCAACAGCATCAGAAATCAACGATGAATTCTGCTATGATAAGACTGATGATGGAAATAAAACCATAAAAACTAAAACCAATAATTCTGGAGGAATCCTTGGTGGAATGAGCAATGGAATGCCAATCGTTTCAAGAATTGCTGTTAAGCCAACACCTTCAATCTCTAAAATCCAGGATACAATTGACTTGGAAAGACAAGAAAACACAACAATTGAAATCAGTGGCAGACATGATCCCTGCATATGTCCAAGAGTCACTGCAGTTGCCGAATCAGCTACAGCTATCATTTTAGCAGACCACATGATTCGTGGAGGATTTATACATCCTACAAACTTAAATAAGTCTATTTAAATCAATATACGCATTTCATGAAATAATCTTGAAATTACATGAAATGAAAAAATAGCATAAATTGTTATAAAATTTTAAAAAAAAATATTGCAAAAATAAATATAAAAAATTAAAAATATTAAAAAATTTTAAAAAAAAATATTGCAAAAATAAATATAAAAAATTAAAAATTAAAAAAAATAAGAAAATAATTTAATTGTCATAATTATTTTTCTTATTATTCCTTTTTTTATTTGGTTTTGATTCAAAATTAAGGGAATAGACATCCTCTTGTTTTATACGATTTGCAAACCTATCCTTAAGACGAATCATCTTAGAACGTTCAGGATATTTCTCATTGATATCCACTTTCATACCATCAAAAGCAGCTAATGTTCTGACTCCTGTCTTTTTAGAGACTCTTATTGCCTCTTCAACTGGGTTTGCAGCAATCATCTTGAAACCGAAGTGGGTCATTATCGCTAAGCTTGGCTTGACCTGCTCAACAATGTCTATGAAATTATCAGTGCACATATGTCCCCTAATTGACCTTGGTCCCGGCCTTAAGACACTTCCGATTAAAATGTCTGCATTTTTATGATATTTTGGCAATTCATCAAAATATTCGGTATCAGCAGTGTATGAAATCTTAAAGCCATTATTCTCTATTTGGAAACCTACACCTGTAGGGTCTCCATGTCTTGTTTCAGTACCTTTAATGGTAAATGAAGGAAAACGTGCTATCTTATTAGGAGTCAAGATCAAATTTTTAGAATTGCTTTTATGATAACTTGAAATAGCAGGACCCCAACGTTGGACTTTCTCAAAAACAGATTGGCTTCCCATAATGATACCATTGTTTTTTGTCATACCTCTTGTCATTGCTTCAATCAATATTTCAGCATCATTATAATGGTCTGTATGAGAATGGGATATGAAGACCCCATCAATTTTAGTGGGATTTACACCAAACTGATAAGATCTGACCAATGCTCCAGGACCTGGGTCTACTTGATAATTCTTTCCTCCAAAATCATCAATTCTGAAGCCCCCAGTCATTCTTTTCTGACTGATGGTGGCAAACCTACCACCTCCAGAGCCTAAAAATATAATTTTCATTATTGTCACCTTTTATAAAATAAACACAAAATCAATAATAAACCCTATTATTTAAGATGACATAAAATGATATCACATTTTAAATTAGCCTTATTACGTTTAATGCATAAAACTTCATTTTCAATAACAACTTGGTCCTTCAATAATGCATCATCTTCCCCTTCGACAAACATGATAACATTTTCGCCAGGTTTTGCAAGAAGTTTCCAATTGATGTCAAATGCTCTTACATCTGGATTTAATTTCACTTGAATCATCTTTTCATCAATTGAATCAACAATTCCTACAGGACCTTCATCGATAATTGTAGAAGCTAATTTAATGGTTTCATTTTGTTTTAATAAGTCGTCTCTAAGTTTAGCTCTAAACTTAGCTAAAAGATTTATATCCATTTCAATGACTTCATCTAAATAAGGTTGGACCTTATCCTTATACAAATCATTTTGTTGAATGACTACATCATATTTAGTGCCTACAGAAGGTGTCTTTTTAGAAATATCATCTAAGATTTGTCCGAATATATCTCCCATATACTTTAAGCTAAAGTTTGGTTTCCATCTTTTCTTAAGCATTTCATTAGCTAATGATTTTGTAATCTTATTTCCGAATACAATTATGGAAGAGTCTCCTCTTTTTCTGTTTACAATTTCAGAACCGGTAAGCTCAATAATCTGGAAACCATTGGTTGTACCGTAGATTCTTTTTCTTTTGGTTTCCATAGTTCCTCTTGAACTGACTTCACCGACTGCTACATTTTCTAAGCTTTTTACTTTAGTTGCATCATCAGTTATTTTTAAACTTATTTCAAGCTCTTCAGCTCTTGCATATAATTCTTCATCAGTAGTGATTTCACCAGTGTAAATTTCCTGTTCTAAAAGTTCACGTTCCTCTTTAGAACCAAAATAGGCAATTCTTCTCTTATCTCCTGCCATTACACATCCTTTCTTTCCAACATAAGCAATAATTAAACTCATACTCTCACATCGCTTAAACATTAGGCATATTTAAATTTTAACTTTACTATCCATAATTTCAATTTATGCCTATTAATTTTAAATTTTAAATTTCTTAAATTTATTAAAAATTTCAAATCTCAAAAAAGCATTAAAAAACTTATTAGAACATTAAAATGAAGGATTAATTCAACCTTCCGTTACAACTTTTTTGAAATTTAATATCTTACTTTATATTTATATTTTTACAAATATAAAAAGTTTTTATAAAACATTTTAAAAATTAAACTAAAATAAAGGAAAATAATAAAAAATCTGTGCAATTTTGACATGCAAATCTTAAATGTTTTAATTATATAAAACTTTATATATTGAAAGGAACAAATTAAAATTAATTATTATTTGGAGGCAATTATATGGCTAAAATTAATGAGATTTACAGATGTAACCACTGTGGAATCATGGTGGAAGCTATTGTTGAAGGCGCTGGAGAATTAGTTTGTTGTGGAGAAGCAATGGAACTTTTAGAACCTAGACAATTACCAGAAGGTGGAGTAAAACACATTCCTGTAATTACCAAAGAAGATGGCAAAATTGTCGTAACTATGGGAGAAGAACCTCACCCAATGTTAGAAGAACACTACATTAATTTTGTTGAATTAATCGTTGGGGATCAAGTTTACCGTGCAAACTTAAAACCTGGTGATGAACCTAAAGCAGTATTCGATGTAAATGCAGAAGTTGAAGATGTAAAAGCTATTGAATATTGTAACATCCATGGTTTATGGCATTCATAAGTATTATTTATTTTAAATAATACTTTTCTATTTTTTATTTTTCTTAAAACATTTTAATTTACATTATTTTTACTACTTTTCCTATTTTTACTACTTTTCCTATTTTTACTACTTTTCCTATTTTTACTATTCTCATTATACTTACTACAATTATTATCCTTACACAATTACTATCCTTACACAATTACTATTTTTCATAAAATTACTAAATTTTATTAAATATGAAATCCATAATATTAATATTATATAAGTTAAATTTTAAATTAAATTTATCAAATTATTAACAAATTAAAAATATTATTTAAATTATATAAAATTAAAAAAATTAAATTTGATAGCATGAGAAAAGATATTATATTGATTGTTTTGATATTGATAGCAGTTGTTAGTATAAGCGGTTGTATTAATGGCCCTATTGATAACATAAACAATAGAATGAAAGATTTGAACACTGATATCACTGAAGGAGATAACGATTATAACGCTGCAATCAGCTCCATCAATAGCCGTGACTATGCAAGTGGAAACAATAACATTCAAATTGCAAAGGAAAAATTTAATGACGCGGAAACAAAACTTTCAGAAATTGAAGAGTATCAAGATGACTTAAATGAAAGTGTATATAAAGAGTATATTGATTTGATAAAGGAAGAAGTGTCATTAAAGAAACAGGCAAGTGATGAGCTTTATTTAGCTATTCAATACTATGCAAATAATGATCCTTACTCTGGAAATTCATATGCTAAGTCAGCAAATAATCAAATGAAAAAAGCAGTGATACTTCAAGGTGAAAGAAATCAAATAGTGGAAGAAAACTCAGAATTATTCAAAAAAGCAGGAATAATCTAAAAACAATGATTATTCAATACAATTTTTATTTATTGAATTTATTAGAAAGATATGTGAGGGGGAAAAATGAAAAAAGCATGCCCTAAATGTAATGGAACCGGGTCCGTTGTTGTAGATACAAAAATATGTGAAAATTGTGATGGAACCGGTTATGTAGATACATTTGAAATGAAAAATCACTTTAAAGGCGTGAACAGTAATGCTAGAGCTAAATTTGATTTAGATGCAGATCAAGATGTTCCATGTGAAGCATGTGATGGAAAAGGAATGGTGGATGTCTTGGAAGACTGTTCCTACTGTAATGGAACAGGCGAAATTACTGTTTGCAATGATTGTGGAAAACGTATTGACTCTGATAAGAATTACTGTGATGAATGTGCAGAAAAGCAAGAAGAAGAGAAGATGAAAAAACAAGCTGAAAGAGAGAAAAATCCTGAAAAACTCGTTGTGGAATCTGACATCTCCGGAAAGGAAATTGTTTATGAATTAGATGGATTATGTGAAATGAGCGATTTGGAGCTTAATTCCATCTATAGAGGTAAAGTCACAAGAGTGGAAAGATACGGTCTTTTTGTAAGCTTAAACAATCAAGTTTGGGGGCTCATGAGAACACGTAATTCCTCAAATAAGGTGGGAGATTATGTATTTGTAAGAATCACCCAAATCAAAGAGAGAAAACGTGAAGTCGACATGGCTCCTGCAAGTGTTTTCAAAGGAGAATATGTGATTAAAAAAGTCAAGAAAAACATCAAAAGAACCAAAATCGAAACACTTGATGACTCTTCAATGGGTAATGTCGTTAAAGTCCATGGTGAGGTTATACAAATCCAACAGACTTCAGGACCGACTATTTTTACAATCACTGATGAGACTGCAATTACCTGGGCTGCAGCATTTAATGAGCCTGGAGTTAGAATGTATCCTGAAATCGAAATAGGAGACATTGTAGAGGTAATTGGGGAAGTCAATAAGCATAATGGTGAAATACAAATAGAGTCAAGCAGCATTGAAAAGCTTGGCAATGAAGAAGCAAACAAGATGAAGGAATTCATTGATATTGCTTTAGATAAAAAGGCAGAACCAGATGATGTTGATTTCTTAATCCAAAGCCCAGTTTTAGATAGGTTAAAGCCTAAAATGAGAGAAGCTGCAAAAGTCATTAGAAGAGCTATTTTAGATGGAAGATCAATTCTTGTCAGACACCATGCAGATGCAGATGGTATCTGTGCAGGAGTTGCAATGGAAAAAGCAGTTATTCCTTTATTAAAAGAATTCAATCCAGATAATGATGCTGAATACCACTACTTCAAACGCTCTCCTAGTAAAGCTCCATTTTACGAATTGGAAGATGTTGTAAAGGATTTATCCTTTGCATTGGAAGACTTTGAAAGACATGGGCAAAAATTGCCATTGATTGTACTATTGGATAACGGTTCCACAGAGGAAGACATTGTAGCATTGATGCAAGCAAAAATCTATGATATTGAAATTGTAGTCATTGACCATCACTTCCCTGGAGAATTGATTACAAAAACATTGAAAAGTGGAGAAACAATTGATGGAAGCGTAGAGTGCAACAGTGAAGACATTATTGCAGGTACTGTTGCAGTGGATGAATATGTTGACACTCATGTAAATCCTTATCTTGTTGGAGGGGACTCTCAAATAACCGCTGGAGCATTAGCTACTGAAGTTGCGCATATCATCAATCCAGATGTTGAAGACTTAGTGAAACACTTGCCTGCTGTTGCGGTTTTAGGAGACCGTGCAGAAGCAGATGAAGTGGAACAATATGTAAAGCTTGCTTCTGAAAAAGGATATGATAGAGAGCAATTGAAGAAGATTGCTGAATGTATTGATTTTGAAGCTTACTTCCTTAGATTCATGAATGGTAGAGGAATTATCGATACCATTTTAGGTGTAGACAATCTCGATAAGCATCCTAAGATGGTTGAAGCATTATATAAAGAATACCTAAAACGTGTAGATACCCAAATGAAAGCTGCTTTACCTAACATAAAAAGAGTCCAGCTTGAAAATGGAATCTACTTCAATGTTTTGGATGTTGAAAAATATGCTCATAAGTTTACATTCCCTGCTCCTGGAAAAACCTGTGGATTTGTCCATGATAAGATTGTAAAGGAAATCGGTGAAGATAAGCCAATCATTACCCTTGGACATGGCCCTGACTTTGGAGTTTTAAGGGCAACCGATTCTGTTCATAAGATCTTTGGATTTAATGTAAACAATATAGTAATTAGTCTTGCAGATAAGATACCTCAAGCAGGTATTGATGGTGGAGGTCACGAATGTGCAGGATCAATAAAATATATTGAGGGTCTTGGCAAGGAAGTATTAAATCAACTTCTAAGTGAAATCCAAAATATGACTAATGAATAAAAAAATAATTTCAATTGAAAAATAATTTTTTTAATAAATTTTTTCATTAGTTATTTTTTTTCTATTTTTTATTTTTTCAAATTTTTCTAATTTTTTAATTTTTAACTTTTTAACTTTTTTCTAAAATTTCTATTTTTTATGATATCTCAAAATTAAAATTTATTAAATCACTATTTTTAAACTGTTAGATGTAGATATACTAAATTCATTTTTATAGTAAGATAATATAATTTAATTAAATTGATTTTATGATTAATTAAATTAATTCATTTTGAATAAAGTATCATTTAATGGAATGTTACTATATAATTTTTGCACAAAAATGAAATTGCAAAAAATTGGAAAAATTTTTTATCAAATTTATGTGGAAATGTAAAATTTTATGAAAAAATATAAAAAAATTTTAAGAAAAATTTAAAAAAAAAGTTTTTAAGAGATGAAACAAAAATCTTAAAAAATTAAATTTGAAAAATTACAGG
Source organism: uncultured Methanobrevibacter sp. (assembly GCF_937898925.1). Lineage (GTDB taxonomy): Archaea > Methanobacteriota > Methanobacteria > Methanobacteriales > Methanobacteriaceae > Methanobrevibacter. The sequence goes on along the minus strand of NZ_CALDKF010000117.1, from coordinate 3,850 downwards.
GAATAATAAAAATAGTTTAAAAAAATTAAAATAAAAAATAAAAAAATAATAGAATAAAAAATTTAAAAATTAATAATAAAAATTTTATTCTGATTTTTTAGATTTGTAATCCTTGATTGCTTCAGTTAATGCATCTGCTGCTAAGTTGGAACAATGCATCTTGATTGGTGGAAGACCATCCAATGCATCAGCCACATCATTTCTAGTAATTTCTAAAGCTTCATCAACTGTCATTCCCTTAGCAATTTCAGTAATCATACTGCTTGTAGCAATTGCAGCACCGCAACCAAAGGTTTCAAATTTTATATCCTGAATCACTTCATTGTCATCTACATCAATGTAAATAGTCATTAAATCCCCACATGTAGGGTTTCCAACAGTTCCTTCACCACTTGCATTTTCAATAATACCAGAATTTCTTGGATTTGCAAAATGATCCATAACTTTTTCACTGTACATATCTTATCACCTTACTTCTTTACATTAATTCTTTTAAATAATTATAATTTTAAATTTTTTTTAATGGTCTGGGTCTGTAAACTTAGACTCATCTAATTCCAAGGATTCATTATTTTCATTATCCCATAAAGGAGACATTCTTCTTAATCCTGCAACAACTTCATCCAATGCATCTACAACAATATCAACATCTTCTAAGCTATTTTCAGTACCTAAACTTAATCTTAAGGAACCGTGGATTTCAGCATCTTCCAAACCTAAAGCGCTTAATACATAAGATGCCTTTAGACTTTTTGATGAGCATGCAGAACCTGTTGCACCATTGATTCCTTTTGCATCCAATCTTAAGATCAAACCTTCACCTTCGATTGCAGCAAATCTGAAGTTTACATTATTCGGAAGCCTATTTTCCCTATCACCATTCAAGTAAGCTTCTGGAATTCTATCGCCAATCTTTTCAATAAGAGAATCTCTTAGTTCTGTAAGCTTTGCAATGTTTTCATCTAAGTGTTCATAAGCAAGCTCTGCAGCTTTACCAAAACCTACGATACCTGGAACATTTTCTGTACCAGACCTAAGACCGTTCTCTTGACCTCCCCCATGAATCAATAATTCCAATCTAACTCCTTTTCTAATGAATATAGCACCAACACCTTTTGGGCCATAAATCTTATGGGAGGAAATGGACAATAAGTCAATATTTGCTTCTTTAACATCAACTGGAATCTTACCTACAGATTGCACTGCATCACAATGGAAGATAATTCCATTTTCCTTTGCAATCTTACCTACTTCTTCAATTGGTTGTATAGTTCCTATCTCATTATTTGCATGCATTACAGAAATTAAGATTGTATCTTCCCTAATTGCATTTTTTAAATCTTCTATACTGATGATCCCATTTTCATTCACTGGCAAATAAGTAACTTCATATCCTCTTGTTTCCAAGAATTCACAAGTTCTAAGTACTGCCGGATGCTCAATTTCTGTTGTAATAATGTGCTTTCCTTTATCTTCAAATTTTAAAGCTACCCCTTTAATAGCCATATTGTCAGATTCAGTACCTCCACTTGTAAATATGATCTCTCTTGTATCAGCATTAATTAATTTTGCTACATGTTCACGAGCTTCTTCAACCGCTTTTTTAGCATTTCTACCTAATTTATAAAAAGTGGAAGGATTTCCGAATTCTTCTTTTAAATAAGGTACCATTGCATTAAATACTTCTTCTTTTACTGGAGAAGTAGCAGAATTATCCATATATATCATAGTTAGCTCTCCGATTTTTCCTCTAATAAAAATTATTTTTTTTAGTAATTACATTAATTATTTTAAAGATAAAATAACTACATCATCATAATTTTTTAAAAAATATAACTATAGTTATATTTCCTAATTTATTATTAGTAAGTTTTAGTATATAAAGTTTAGGTTTAACTAATTTTTTTAAAAAATAGCATTATGGAAATTGAAGAATTAATTGAAAAAATAAGTGAGTAATAAGTGAAAAAATATTAAAATTTAAAAAAAAATAAAAATTGAGAGTATTGAAAAATTAAAAAAATTGGAGAATTTAATTATTCTCCAAATTTAGCAGTAACTTTATCTAAAGCTTGATCAATATCAGCAATGATATCCTCTACATCTTCAAGACCTACAGATACTCTAATCAAGTCAGGAGTTACACCAGTGCTTTCCTGTTCTTCTGGAGTCAATTGTTGGTGTGTAGTGGAAGCTGGGTGGATAACTAAACTTTTTGCATCACCAATATTAGCAAGTAAAGATAACAATTCAAGATTATCAATAAATTCTTTTCCTGCTTCAAGTCCACCTTTAACACCAAAGGTTAATAAAGCACCATATTGGTCTCCTAAGTATTTTTTAGCAGTTTCATGTGTTGGATGACTTTCAAGTCCAGGATAACTTACCCAACTTACTGCAGGGTGTTGTTCTAAATGTTTAGCTACTTTTAATGCATTATCAGAGTGTTTAGCCATTCTGATAGATAAAGTTTCTAAACCTTGCAAGAATATGAAACTGTGAACCGGAGCAAGAGTTGCACCTAAGTCTCTTAATAATCTTGCTCTAATACGAAGAGTGTAAGCAATGTTTCCAAGTCCTGGGAAATCACCGAATATTTCCCAATAGTTAAGACCATGATAACTTGGATCTGGTTCAGAAATTGTAGGGAATTTACCATTACCCCAATTGAATTTACCGCTATCTACAATATATCCTCCTATAGCAGTACCATGACCTCCAACAAACTTAGTTGCAGAAGCTGCAATTACATCTGCCCCATGATCTAAAGGTCTTACTAACCCAACAGCAGCAGTGTTGTCTACCACTAATGGAATATCATGAGAATGAGCGATTTCAGCAAGTTTTTCAAATTCAGGAACATCCAATTTAGGATTTCCAATGGATTCCACATAAATCGCTTTTGTCTTATCAGTTATAGCAGCTTCAAAAGCATCAAGATCTTGTGAATCTACAAAGATAACATTACGTGCCAAATCCTTAAAAGTGTAATCAAACAATTGATATGTTCCCCCATATAAATTATCTGCAGAAACAATTTCATCTCCAGGTTGGGTAATGTTTAATAATGCATAAGTAATAGCAGCTAAACCACTAGCAGCAGATATTGCAGAATTTCCACCTTCGATAGCAGCAATTCTTGCTTCAAATGCATCGCTAGTAGGGTTAGTTAATCTACTGTAAATTTGACCAAATTCCTGAAGAGCAAACCTATTTGCTGCTTCATCCGTATCCTTAAATACATAAGATGAAGTTTGATAAATCGGAACAGCTCTTGATCCAGTTGCTGGGTCTGGTTCTTCTTGTCCTGCGTGTAATCCTAAAGTACTTAATCCATAATTTTTGTTAGTCATTTTATCACCTGTAATATAAATTAATTAGTAAATATAATGAATACTAGTAGATTTTAATAAATTAGACATTTAATAAAATTCTTAAAAATATTCTTTTTGAAATATTTTTAATATAATCATTAAAAAATAACAATTGTTATATTTTATATTTACAAGTGTTCTATTCTTAATGAAAAAATATTAAAAATAGGGAGATTATTAAAAATAAATTTTAAGAAAAATATTCATTATATAACAATTGTTATACATAGTATATAAAGTTTTTGATAATTCTAGAAATTATAAAGAAAAAACAATACCAAAATATAGAAAATCGTTTAAGAAATTAAATAAAAAAATAGATTAATCATACGAAATGATATGAAAGAAGATAATGAAAAAAGATGATAAAAAAAATAAATAAAAATAATAAAAAGTTCGTAAAATATAAAACTAAATAATGTTGGATAAAAAAAGGCTGGCAGCTAAATGAAATTCCCATAGACCGAAACCCATAG
>NZ_CALDKF010000116.1 GCF_937898925.1 uncultured Methanobrevibacter sp. | reverse complement strand
TTGCCTCCATTGGAAAATACAGCCCCACCATAGAGGGCATAATTATTATAGAAGCTGCAATTGTTTAAAACAACACTATTGGATCCAGTGCAATAGATTGCTCCACCGCATGAGGTTCCGGAATTATCCAATGTAACGGCAGTGGAATTGTGGAAATTAACATTTGCAGCATTTAAAAAGGCATCACTGTCATCAGTTATGAACTGAATATTTAGAAATGTGATGTTTTCAATATCAAAGCTTCCATAAAATTCAAACCTAGGATAATCAGAAATTACATTAATGACTGTATTGGATGAATTCTGACCATAAATGGCAATATTCCCCATATAGGGATAATCAGGAGTGTAATTGTAAGTGCCGCTAGCAAAATGCAGAATGGAGTTATCCATTATCCTATCATCTGATAATGTTTTATATGGATTTTCAATGGAACCGTTTCCATTATCATCCAAAGCATTGGAGTTGAAGTATATGTCCATTTTCGGCTCTTCCTCAGGAATATCCTCGCCTTCACCAGCATCCAAAACATTATCTTCATTATAGATAATCAAATCATCATCAATTGAATCCTCAATCATCAGATTATCATCTATTGAGGTCACATTATCATCTGCAGCAAAACTGGCAGGAATGATGACCAATAATGATAGGATTATTGATAATATAATGATTGCATTAAGCTTTTTCTTTAACAATTTTTCACCCAAATATAATTTTCCAATGCTTTTCCATTATTTATACGCATTTTCATTTTATTCTATACATTTGTATTTTATTAATATACATTAATTTTATTTTTTAATCTATATAATTTTAATTGTATTTTTAACAGTCAATTTTCCATAAGTTGAATAAATGTAATATTTGCCTTTTTTCAAGTTTTTAAGACTTACAGTAGCTATTCCCTTAGAATTGGTCTTTCTTTTATATTTGATAGCCCCTAATTTAAATGTAATGACTTTATTCCTTAGGATTTTACCTTTGGAATTAACCAATTTGGCAGTGAATTTAATTGTTTTGGCTTTATTTTTGGAAATGTTTTTTGTAATGAGAGGAATGACCTTTATTCTATTCTTAACTTTAAATCCTTTATAAGTTGCTGAAACAGTGTAGGTTTTAGGATTCAAGCGAATCTTAAGGCTTGCAATTCCTTTGCTGTTAGTCTTTTTATAATATGTTTTGCCATTTAATGTGAATTTAACTGTAACTTTTTTGGCAATTCTTCCATAATTGTCCAAGACTCTAACCTTATAGTATTTGCCTGCACCATAATACATGGTCATGTTCTTGTTTTTATCAATTCTGGCCAATACCTTAATCTTATGGGTCTTAACTTCAGAAGTCTTTGGATTCTTGACCTTTACAGTATAGGTTCCTGGCTTTAGATGATTAGTGATCTTGACTATTCCATTAGCATCTGTCTTAAGCTTATAGCTTTTTCCTCCAAATACGATTGTCACGTATGTGTTCTTTAAGGGATTTAACTTTTTATCCTTGAATTTCACACTGTATTTGGAGTTATAAGTGAAATTGGAATACTTTGGAAGCACAACGGTTGTCTTGATATTCACTTTAGCGGAATTGGAGGATTTCATATAGAGCTTCTCTCCCTTAAAGGTCACAACCATCTTGTAATTGCCCGCTTTTATATTGGTTAATGTTATCTCACCGTTCTTATCGGTTGTGCCGGTATAAATCTTATCCAAGACATATTCAATCTTTCTTCCAGCAAGAGGATTTCCGTTTTCGTCAATGAGCTTGATCTTATACTTATAGGCATTGCCGTATATGGTTTCAAGATTGCTTAGAATGATTTGTGTATCATATGTGTCAACATTGAAAGTGTATGAGTCATTATTGCAATCATATATTGCAGGATAAAGCTGAATTGTAAGATTGTTGAAGCCTACTTTCAAATCTGTTAAGTTGATTGAAGCCTTACCATTGATTGATTTGGTTGTGAAATTCTTATATCCAAATAAGAAGAAAATGGTTTCGTTAACTGTGTCATTAAGAGCTATGTTTACAAATGCACTATCGAAATAATATGAAATGCTTGTATTCATTGCAAGATCATATTTGGTTATATTGACAGATGAAGTATGTGGAAGAAGAGGTTTATAAGCACAGGATACGAATTCAGCAGATATGTTATGGAATCCTCTCTTAAATATGTAGCTAAGCTTTGCCACACCATTGTGAACATCCACATAAACAACATCATCCGGTGAGCCTTCATTAGTGAAAATAAATTTAACTTTACCACAATTTACAGACCTTCCATATTGATTTGTAACATTAACTGTGAAATTTACAGGATTGAAGCTTTTTCCACTAACATTAATGGGATTAAAACTCCATGTACTTGTAGCATCAACTTTATCCAATATTGTAAATGCCTTTATGCAAGCCACTTGAGACTTGTAAAAGTGATCAGGATAATCATTCCATTCCAATTCATATAAATCTGTCCAGGTTTTACCGTTATAGCTGATGAATGAAATGTTTTTCCTATAAAACTGATTGTTTAAGCTTTGTGATTCTGAAATAGGAACTCCCACATCTCCTTTAACCATTATCTTAAAGACAACTTCAAATATGTCCCCAACATTAAGTTGGATAGGTTCTCTCAAATCTATAGTCCAATATCCTGGATTTGTGAATGCTGATTGAACCAATTTCAATGTATTGTTCACATAAATTGATAAGGTGTAATTGGTTTCCTTTTCAAAGTAAGTTGAAACCGCAGTCAAATACTCCTCATCGGTTGCAGTGAAGATATTCTTGTACCATATAGTATTTGTGGTATTGTAGAAGAAATCTGTTTTAGCAATGTCATATTGATAGTTCTTATCAAACTTGATTGTATCATTTAGAATGAATGTGAATGCATCTCCCCATTTTCCTAATTCAATTGAAGACTTATCGTAATAAGATAAGTAGAAGTAACCCTCATTACCCCAAGACTCTCCCCAACTGTTTTTAGCTATCCATGCACCTTTTCCAGGGGCATTTGGAATATCTATATCATCATTTTACTCTTTAATCTTAGGTAATTTTAAACAATTTTGTTTATTAATGAACAAGAGAAAGGGAGAAGAAGAAATGAAAAATTGTCCTAAATGTGGAGTTCAGCTTCCTGATGATGCTGTATTCTGTAACAATTGCGGAAATAATCTTTCTGCAGAACCTCAGCAGGCTGCTCCTGCAGCAGAGCCCGTTGCAGCTCCGGTTAACAATGCAACCTTAGATTCCGCAGTAGAAAAAAATAAAAACACCAAAATCGGTATGATTGCCATCATCGGTGGTGCTGCAGTAGTTGTAATTCTTTTGGTTTGCTTACTGATTTCCTCACTTGGCGGCGGCTACAAGAGCCCCATTAATGACCTTGTTAAGGCACTCAACAAAGAATCTACAAACTATGAAGACTTTGTAAATGCCGTTGCTCCTGATTTTGTAGCAACAGCTTGCGTTGACCTCGTTGACTTAATCAGAGACGTAGATGCTGACGTTATCGAAGATTTCGAAGAAGACATTGCTGATTCTTTGGAAGACGGTTATGATGACTGGGCCGATGATTACGGCGACAACTGGAGAATCTCTGTAGATTTCCGCGACGAAGAAGAACTTGACGAAGATGAATTGGAAGAAATTCAGGAATTGTACGAAGACTTCTATGATTCTTTGGATGATATGGATCTTGATGACGAAGAAACCTACGAAGACCTTGCCGATTACCTTGAAGATTACTATGATATGGAATTATCCGATTCCCAGATTAAGAAACTTCAGAAAATCTGTGAAGCACTTCTCGGTGAATTCGAAGATGTAGAAATTAATATAGATGATATAAATAAGGTAATAGCCACCATTAGTACAGACGAAAAATATAATACACAACAAGTACAAGAAATACAAATTATCATTGATAAAGTGAATAAATTGGGACAAAAGGCTGTCGAAAAAGACGTACGTTCTCAAATTCTTTGTCATATTTTTTTGGGATATTTGGCATCCATCAATGAACTCGAAGATAAAGCCAAGATAATAAATAAGTTTACAAAAGAATGTAATCAATACTTAATAAA
>NZ_CALDKF010000115.1 GCF_937898925.1 uncultured Methanobrevibacter sp. | reverse complement strand
TTTCCGCTAAATCTCGAGTGGTGCTATGAGTGGTCGGGTAGTTATACGCAACCAAACACGAACCAAGTAACGGGTTTATCTCGACTAGCTGATGTTACTCTCTGTTTTTAGGCACAATTCGGTATACACACGTAAGGTAACTGCTTTGAACAAGCAAATAACCATCGCCCGAAGGCGTCCGAATAATTCTTATGTGCCATTATTATAGCACATAAATCTGTCTTCGTCAATATTATAGCATAAATTGCGTACGCTTTCGATGTACCAACAGTACAAAAAGGACACCCTACGAAAGGATGTCCTCAATGCGAACTTCAAAAAGATTAGCTAAATTCATAAGATTTTCAATGGTCGGCATTTTTGTCCCTTTTGTCCACTCATAAATAACACGAGGTGAACTAAGCATCAAAAACTCTGCAACGTATTCGTACGTGTAGTTTGACTCATCAATCAGTCGATACAAATTTAATCCTACTTTTTGCTTGTCCAATTTTTGTTTGTAATTCATATTAACCTCCCATAAACGAAAATCTTCATTTCGGGATGTAACGAATTACAAGCATAGTATATCACATTTTTTCAGTTTGTCGTCCACAATTTGTGAACTTTTGAGTCCGCTTGCTTCTCTAATTAATGACATAAAGCGAGCAGCATAATCATTTTTTACTGAAATTAAACTGTTAAGCATTTCTGTACCGACTCTTCGGTTGAATTCGGGAGTCAAATTGTTTTGAACAAGATTAAAAACATACTGTAATGCTAAAAAATAATCAGCTAACTCCGACCAATTCTGCGACTTTTTTAGGATATATTTATATTCATCAAGCATTTCTTGAAAATCTTCGTCTTCAAACATCTCCAAGAGTTCTTTACACTCATTTTCAAAATTGGAATCAGGGTTTTCTATTATTTTTCGAGTGTTGTCATCTTTTTTAGCAATTTGAATTAAGATTGCAGGTGGATTAGATATTATAGATGGAGCATCCTTAAACATCATAAGAAGCAAATAAAACATTGATATCAAATTACAGGCTGACTCTACTTTAGCGTTTCTATCATTTTCAGCTTTAAAATAACCGTCAATACATATATCGAGTTTGTCTATGTTATCAAAATTACTCTTTTTAAGTCCTTCATAAATTTTATAGTGTGCAGTATAAGCTTTGCAAAAACATTCATTTTCCATAGCATCATTTGAAAAGATTATTGGGATAATCTCGTCTATTTTTTTAAAAATTAATGATTTGAGATTTAATCTAGTATTTTTATTCCTTTTTTCAATTAAACCCTTATTTTTATGTAAATCCTTTTGTTTTGGATTTATAATAGTTGAATTGGGATTTAAATTAGAAATTCTTAATCATAGGGATTATAAGAAAGTATGATTTTTTTATATCATATTTAAAAAACTAATATAATCTTATTTTTTGTTTAATAACTGAATTTTTAAGCATATTTGATTTATTAAGGTAATATTTGATTATATTTGATTTAAATACTGATAAAATTGTGTTTATTCATTAAATAAAGAAATATACGATAGTTTTTATTTTTATTTATTTTTTGCTGGTCTTTTTAAGTTTTAATAATAGTTATTGATTATTTATGGCAAATAAAGATTATAAATTGTTTTAATTATTAATAAAGAATATTTGAGTCTTAAAATCAATTTATATTAATTTTAATAGCTTTAATTAAAATTTATTTTTAAGAAAGATTTATATGTCTTTATGATAAATGTTTAACTATCGATAGTTTTAATTTATTTTATGTAATGTCTGTTTATATTTAGGTTACATAAGAATAAACGATTAAAAAATCTTCTTTGATTTTTTAATTAGGTGGTGTAAGAATTTATAGTTTTAAAAAAATATTCCTTGCAGTTTTAATCGTATTTTTGTTATTTTCCATAACAAGTGTATCTGCAAGTGATAGTGATGATTTTAATGTTCAAGAGGATATAATAGAAAGTGATTATTCGCAAATTGTTTATTCTGATTGTTCCACTTCTAATGATGTGGATGATCTTTCAACAAATGATGCTTTAAGTACAAATGATCCAGTTTTATCAGAACCTAATGAAGAGGATTCAGGTTCTGATGGGGATGATTCAGGAAATGAGGAAGAGGATTCCGGTGCTGATGGAAATGGCACTAACTCTAGTAATGATGCAGCATTCTCAGAGGTTTATACTCCTTCAATTGTTTCAAGCAATGCAGAATATAAATCCATGACAGTAAAGTATACTGTAGGCAATATCATTTATCAAGTGAAGCCATATGATATAGTCAACATCAATGGAACAAATTATTTCTCCCCATTATACAATGCTAAAGTTAGTATTAGAGTGTATACAGAAGATACTTACAAGACATATTATGCCTATGTTGATGAAAAGGGTATAGCTTCCATAAAAGTGCCTCATCCAGCTGTAGGAACTCATAATGTAATGATTTATGTAAACAATAAGAATATGGGATCATCATCAATTAAGGTCACAAAATCCAATGCCACAGTCTATGCTCCTAAAAAGACTGTTAAGCGTAAGGCAAATTCTTATTTTTATATTAAGGTTTCAGATTACACTGGTGCTTTAGTGAAGAATACCTCAATTAAGGTAAATGTTTTCACTGGGAAGAAGGTTAAGACTTATTCTGTAAAGACAAATACCAAAGGTGTGGCAAAAATTAGCACAAGAAAATTGGCTTTAGGCATTCATAAGGTAATTATCAAATCACCCAACAAGAATATTAAAGTTTATAAATCCACTAAGATTATTGTTAAAAGATATGTTGCTAAAAGAGTATTGAAAATTACCGCAACTGCCCCATCTAAAACAGTAAAATATAAGGCTAATAGTTATTTTACCATTAAAGTTTCAGATTATTACGGTTTCCTTAAAAGAAACCTTAAGCTTAATGTGAAGGTTTATACTGGAAAGAAATATGTGAAATACACAGTAAAGACAAACTCATCCGCTATTGCTAAAATAAAAACCAACAAATTGACTATAGGTACTCATAAGGTAACAATTAATTCAGGAAATAAAAGTTATAATCTTTCTAAATCATCTAAGATTATAGTTAAGAAATCTTTAGATGCCACTAAAAATAGTTTAACCCCTACTTTGGTTTCTACACAATTCTATCCTAAAAATGAAGATTACTATGCTGTAGTACGTTGGAATGCTAAAAACAATAGTGATTATCAGATTTTAAGGAAATTAAATGAAACAGATTATGGTGTTCTAGCTAATGTAAAAGCAAACTCTGGATTCATGTCTTTTTATGATAAGATTGATTCTGATAAATTCTATACCTACACCGTTAGAGAGATATTAAAAAATGGTTCTGGAAAAATTTTAGGGTCATATGATATAGAAGGTTTAAAGATAATGGATAGGCCAAATGTCACTGTTGATTTCCAAAATTTAAAAGCTGTAATAAAATGGGATAAAATTCCTAATGCAACTAAGTATCGTATATTTAGAAAAATGGGGCGTGATGGAAATTATGAACTTATTGATGTTGTAGATGCAAAAAATCTTAACTATACAGATTTTTATTATAATTCAGTAAAAGAATTAAAATCTATTATAAGTGGTGATACATTTATAGATCCAAGTTATAATAATCTGTTTTATACCGTTCGTGCTTCAAATATTAAAAAAGTTAATGGTGTTACTAAAACAAGTTATGGTCTATATTATAAGGATGGGGATTTCCATCTAGAAGCACCATCAATTGTTTCTTTAAATAGCACTATTATTAAATGGGGCAAAGTACCAAATGCTGATGGATATATAGTGCTTAAAAGGAATGCTGTTGATGATGAATGGGAAGAGATAGGATCTGCTCTACAAAAAACTTCCACATGTATTTCATTGACTTTAAATGGAATTGATAAGGGCGCTTATTATACTGTAAAAGCATTTGCAAGTAAAAATGGTGAGATAGTATATAGTAAATTTGATGAAGGATTTTCACTAAGAAATTTCAATGAAGATTATTCTGACTATTCCATCTTGTATTTTGGTGATAGTATCACATATGGTTCACCTTATAAAGCTGAATCAACCAGACACATATTTTCTATTCCAAATAGAGTTGCAGAATTACTTGGATGTAATTTTTACAATCCTTCTATTCCAGGTTCAACTTATCATGATTTAGGTCAAAATCCTGATGGTTCCAACATAGAAAATACAAATTATTATAGATATCGTATTTGTAGAGAAGTAGTTGATCAAATCGCTATTGGTGAACTTCCAGGTAATTGGGAGGAACTTGACACTGCACAAAATAGTAAAGGTGAAACTAACACCACTATTAGTGATTATAATATTGTTGTATTGGCAGCAGGTACAAATGATTATCTTGATAATTCTATATTAGGATCTGAAGATAGTAATGACACAACAACATTTAATGGAGCTTTTAATCATATTATGGAACAAATAGTTAATGCTAGTTTAAAACGTATTGAAGAAGGTAAGGATGCTATTAAAGTAGTATTTGTGGATTTGTATTATTCTGATCGTACTAATAATTATAAAATTAGACAGAATAGGGATATTACTCCAAATAAAATTGGTTTAACATTAACTGATTATCAAAATGCTTTATTAGCACAGTATGATAAATGGCAAAGTCTTACTGAAGATGTTTTATCATTCTATAATTTCAAAACAAGGGATTATGAAATAGTTAATGAGGAAAATTGTCCATATACTGCTTCCGATAACTTGCATTTTACAAAATTTGTTTATGGTCAATATGGTAATGCATTTGCACAGTTCCTAGTAGATAATGTTTTTGAATAGAATTAAAAATTAAGTAAAATTTAGATGCAGTAATTGACTGTATCTTATACTTTTTTTATTTTCAATTTTCAATATTTTTATTTTATTCAATTTATTTTTTATCCATTATTTTAATTTTTATCTATTTTTAAATTAATCATAAAAATTTTATAGTTTTAATAAAGAATATAATATTGTATCAATTTAATAAACAAATAATAGATAATTAAGATTTTTTTTTTTAATAGGTGATTCAATGCATATTACTGTTATTGGAACAGGTTATGTTGGACTTGTAACTGGCGCCTGCTTTTCTAAAATGGGAAATAAGGTTTATTGTATAGATGTTGTGGAAGAAAAGATAAATGGACTTAAAAGGGGAATGTTGCCTATTTATGAACCGAATCTAGACAATTTGGTCATAAGTTCCCAAGAGAAGGGAGATTTGATTTTCACTACAGACATCAAAGAGGCTTTAGACGATTCCAATATTGTTTTCATAACTGTTGGAACTCCAATGGATGAAGATGGAAGCGCTAATCTTGATGATATCTTCTCTGTTTCATCAGATATTGCAAATAACATTAGTCAAGATTCATTGATTGTTTTAAAGTCAACTGCTCCTGTCGGCACTTGCCTTAAGGTTAAAGAACATATTGAAAAGATACTTAAGGAAAACAACTCACCTATAGAAATCAAAGTGGCATCTAATCCAGAGTTCTTGAAGCAGGGCAGAGCCATTGAGGATTGCCTGCACCCTGACCGCATAATAATTGGGGCTGAAGATGAAGAGGCATTTGAGACATTAAAGGAATTGTATCATTCTTTTGTGCTTAATCATGACAGGTTTATCTTAATGGACATCAAATCAGCTGAAATGACCAAGTATGTTGCCAATGCAATGCTTGCAACCAAAATATCTTTTATGAATGAGATAGCCAATGTTTGTGAAGCAACTGGTGCTAATGTTCAAAAGGTCCGCTTAGGCATAGGATCAGACAGTAGGATTGGATATGATTATATTTATGCTGGTTGTGGCTATGGTGGAAGCTGTTTCACAAAAGATGTTAAGGCCTTAATCAACACTTCCAAGGCATATGGATATTTCCCAAGGATTTTGTCAGATGTGGAAAAGGTCAATGATGATCAGAAGATGGTTCTGGTAAATAAGATTGTTGACAGGTTTGGGGATGATTTATCTGGCATCACTTTAAGCGTTTGGGGTCTATCTTTCAAGCCAGGCACTGATGATGTCCGTGAAGCCACTTCAATTGTTGTTGTTTCAGAACTTATTAAACGAGGAGTAAAAATTAAAGCATATGATCCTCAGGCAAGTGATAAGTTTAAAAAAGCCATTGGAGAGGATTATTTAGCTTCAATAGAGTTTGTTGGAAACAGATATGATGCTTTAAATGATTCTGATGGGCTTGTTTTAATCACTGAATGGAAAGAGTTCAGATATCCTGATTTTGCATTACTTGAAGAGAAATTGAATCAAAAAATTATCTTTGATGGAAGAAACATTTATGATAAGAAAATAGAAAGCTTAGGGTTTAAATTATATCAAATCGGCTGTTAAATTTCTTTTTCATAATTTTTTTTATTTATATTTTCTTAATTTTTTTATTATTTTTCAAACTATTTTTAACTATTTTTAACTATTTTTTAAACTATTTTTTAACTATTTTTATTTCTTTAATTCTCTTTTTTACAAATTCAAATAATAATCTATTTAACTTATTTAAGTCATAAATAATATTAATATAATTCAACTATCTAAAAATCATGGAGATATAATATGAATGAAATTGTTTTGAATCATCCATTAATTACACATAAATTAGGTATTTTAAGAGATGTGAATACCGGTACAAAAGAGTTCAGAGAACTTGTCACTGAAATTTCCACTCTTTTATGCTATGAAGCTACTAAAGATGCAAAACTTGAGGAAGTGGAAATTGAAACTCCTCTTGCTAAGATGCAAACAGGCAAGCTAAATGAGGACAATTATGCTGTTGTTCCTATCTTAAGAGCAGGTATGGGTATGGTTGAAGGAATCATCAATGTGATTCCTAATGCTAAAGTCGGCCATATTGGTCTTTACCGTAATGAGGAAACCTTTGAGCCTGTTGAATACTACTATAAGATGCCTGAAGATATTGAAAACAGAATAGCTATGATTATAGATCCTATGCTTGCAACTGGTGGAAGCGTTTCAGCAACCATTGACAGGCTTAAGGAAGATGGCGTAAAGCAAATCAAATTCTTATGCATTGTTGCTGCACCTGAAGGAATTAAGGTGATTGAAACCAATCACCCTGATGTTCAAATTTACTGTGCAGTTGTAGACAAGGGATTAAATGAAAACAAATACATCGTTCCAGGTCTTGGTGACGCTGGAGATAGGATTTATGGTACCAAATAATATTAAATAATAATAAAATAAACACAAATATTAATATATATAAAATAGAAAAATAATAAAAGATAAAAAATTCTTTATTTAAAAACATTATATTAATTAAATTATTTTGGTGAAAAAATGAGTGAAGTATACAAAACATTCACATCTGAATCAGTAACCCAAGGGCATCCTGATAAAGTTGCAGACATCATTTCCGATGCTATTTTAGATGCATTCATGGAACAGGATCCTCATGCTCATGTTGCATGTGAAACTTGTGTTACAACTGATTTCTGTTTGGTATTCGGTGAAGTTACCGCAGATGCCAACATTACTAGAGAAGATATTGAAAGAATCATTAGGGACACTATCATTGAAATTGGATATGACAATCCTGAATTGAAATTTGATGGTCATAACTGTGAAGTTGTCAGTTTGCTTCATGCTCAATCTCCAGACATCAAGCAAGGTGTAGACCGTGAAGGTGAAGAAAGCGGAGCTGGAGATCAAGGTATGATGTTCGGTTATGCGACTAATGAGACTGATTCATTAATGCCATTCCCAATTGATTTGGCACGTAAGCTTACAAATAAATTAACAGAACTCCGTGAAACTGGTGAAATTCCATATTTAAGACCTGATGGTAAAGCACAAGTATCTGTAAACTACGATAAGGATGGAAATGTTCTTTCATTGGATGCAATTGTTCTTTCAACCCAACATGATGAGACAATGTCCAACAATCAAGAGCAATTAAAGGCAGATATTCGTGAAAAGCTCTTTAAGGCAGTCATTCCACAGGAATTAATGACTGAAAACACCAAAGAGCACATCAATCCAACTGGTGTTTTTGAAATCGGAGGTCCTCATGGTGATGCAGGATTAACCGGTCGTAAGATCATTGTAGACACTTACGGAGGATATGCAAGACACGGTGGTGGAGCATTTTCAGGTAAGGACTGCACTAAAGTGGATAGAAGCGCATGTTACATGGCAAGATACATTGCAAAGAACATTGTAGCAAGTGGACTTGCTGAAAAATGTGAAATCCAAATCTCCTATGCAATTGGAGTTGCTGAGCCAACTTCCGTTATGGTTGATACCTATGGAACTGAAGTAAAGACCAGCAAATCCTTTGATGAGATTGTTCGTGAAAACTTTAGGTTAACTCCTGATGGAATCATCGAAACCTTGAACTTAAGATCTACCAAATACAAGCAAACCGCTAAATACGGTCACTTTGGTATTGAAGGTCTTCCATGGGAGAAAACCGATAAGGCTGAAGACTTAAAGAAATATATTGTAGAATAATTTTAAGTTATTTCTTATATCTATTCTCAATATTTATTTCTTGATATCTTTTTGAGACTTCTTAAGAAGTTTCTACTTTTTTTATTTTTTACTATTTTTTACTGTTTTTAACACATCATGTAGATAAATACTTTACATTTATACTGGATTTCAGTTAACTTCTTTTTAAGTAATGTTATGATAAATAATTCCAATAGTTTTAGGTTAAAACATCATTTTAATTAATTATATATTCAATTAAATTAAATCAAATCTATAAACTATTTTTTCTTATTTTTTTAATGAAATTAGATTATTAGTATACTTTAGAATCATTTCAAAAATTATATATATTTATACAAGTAATTATTATATAAGAGAAGATTATACATAATAGATTTTTATTCAATATTTCATTAAAATAAAGGTAAATTTTTATTTATCTTTGATTTAAATATTTCTAATCTATTTTTTTATATAATCTTAATCTTCAGAGCGTTTATTTTAATTTAACATATTGAATGAATTAATTTAATTTAACATTTTAAATTAATTAATTTAATTTAACCTTTTAGAATAAACTAATTGATTTAACCTTTTAAAATAAAATAAACTTTAGCGGTCGAATTTTTTATATAATGTGGTGTTATGATGAATGAATTATATGAAAAAATGATTAATGAATCAGTAGCTGCTCTTCAAGCAGATATTGATGTAATTAGCGCAAATAGATACAACGACTTTAAGATTACAGATGCAAAACCTTATGCAGATGCTGTAGCAGGCATGACTTGTGCAGATGGTCAAGCAAAATCTGTTATCGACCTTCACAAAAAATCTGTAGAAAGCCATTATAAAGTATTGACTTCTGTAGCTGATACCATCAGACCGGAAGATGATCCATTTATTGAACATTACCAAACTCCTCCTATTCTTGAAATCTTATGTGAGGAAGATGGTGATTTCGCAGACAGTATGGCTACATTTATTCAAGCTATTGCTGACAGTGAAACATTGATTACAAAAGAATCCGTTCGCCGTTACGGTGGATTCTATGGACCTACCTGTGTAGTGGACTTCGCTTTAATGCCAGGAAGTACTTCCAATGTAGTAAACCAAATCTTGAAAACCATTCATATTCCTGTAATGCACAAGCAAGCTATTCTTTCTGCAAAATCATGGGGTATGAACACTTCCTATGGTATTGGTGACTCATTTGCTCATGCTATTGAAAATGGTGCATCTGCTGCAGAAGCAGCTGCAAAAGAAGTCGAATCAATGCAAATGATTTATAAAGAACCTGTAGAAGCTCAAGGAAAATTGATGGATGATGCAGGACACTCCTCCTTTGATGTAAGAGCATTCATGGAAGGATACAAAAAAGAAATGAGACCTGTTGTTAAAGCTGCTATGGATGACGGTGTACACTACGGTAACATTGTAACCGTACCAGCATACTGTGTTGGTGATATTGGTCACCATATCGGTCAAGCAAGCTATAACATGTGTAAGGATGATGTAACCTTAGCAATTATTCAAGCAACCGCTAAAGTAATGGAAGCTTCCTTAAAAGACAACATAGGTAAATTCATGCACCCTTCACAAGTCTTGAACTTAGCAACCGGTTCCACTGCATGTGCAACTGAATACATTCTTGAATTAGATGGATTCAATTCCACCATGGTTGTAGACTTATTAACCAAAAGATTCCACAACTATGTACAACAATATCCTACAAGAGGTGCAGCTGCAGAATTGCACAACTGTGACTTTATGGACATGATTCACAGAGGTTCCACTTACATATCCGCTGCAAGAAAAGCAAGAAGCAGTGCAAAAATCGATCTTGTACCTAAAGTTAATGGATTTGCTGTTGACTTAGGCGCAATTACCCACAATGAAGTTCTTATGAACCCACAAAGATACACATATCCTGCATGTGGCATTACAGTAAGATTCTCCTCATTAATGAGACTTGCAGACTACCCATGCTTGCTTACTCCTGAACCTGTAACTGCAACCATGATGACAAACATCATTGCACTTAACAAAGAAGTTCCTGGTTCACCTGTAAGAGGATGTAAAAACTGTGCTTCTTGTATCATTGATGCAAAACACGAATATTGTCAATGGAAAGAATCTGTATAGATAAGTTTAAGGGATAATTTAAAGATTTAACTCTTTATTTTATCTTTATTTTTTTTTAAGGATTCAAACTTAATTATTATAAGATTATTTTTATATAGGAGAGAAATTATGGCTTCATGTAATATTACTAAAAAATTCATTGCAGAGCTTATTGGTACCTTTTTCCTAGTGTTCTTCGGTACTGGATCTGCAGTTGTAACTTTACTTATTGATGATGGTGTTGATCCTGGTGCAGCGGGTATTGGACTACTTGGTGGTTTAGGAGACTGGTTAGCTATTGGACTTGCATTCGGATTAACTGTAATGGCATGTATTTACTTATTTGGAAAAATTTCAGGTGCACACTTAAACCCTGCAGTAACAATCGGATTGCTTGTCAGCAAAAACATTTCATTGATTGACAGTGTTTACTACATCGTAGCTCAAGTGATTGGTGCAACTTTAGGAAGCTTATTGTTATTCGTATGTTTAGGAGCTCCTGCTGTAACAATTGGGGGATTAGGTGCTACTGCTCCTGGTTTGAGTGTAGGTTATATTCCAGCAATGATTGCTGAATGTATAGGTACCTTCTTCTTGATGCTTGTAGTAATGGGTGTTGCTGTGGATAAAAAGGCAGACCCTGGTGTTGCAGGTATCTCCATTGGTATGACTGTAGCTGCTGTAATCATTGTACTTGGTGCATTCACTGGTGCATCCATTAACCCAGCACGTACCTTTGGTCCTTACTTAATGGACACCTTACTTGGTGGAGCTAACCTTTGGGGATTCTTCCCAATTTATTTAGTTGGCCCTATTGTGGGCGCTATCCTTGCAGCTTTAGTATACTCATACTTAGCTAAAGGAAACGATGCTTGTGCATTGCCACAACCATTTGAAGAATAAATTCAAGTTTCGCGAACTTCAGTTCGCAGAACCTTGAGTAAAAAAACTTTTATCACTAGTTGGGAGTAATCACTCTTAACTGGTTACTTTTTTTATTTTATTTTTTTATAAAATTTTTCTATTTCTTATTATTTTATCATGTTTTTTGTGTATGGTTGTATATTTTTCTATTTTTAAAATTTATTCATCTTTTTGAGTATGATTACTTATTTTTCTATTTTTAAAATTTATTCATTCTTTTTGAGTATGATTGCTTATTTTTCTATTTTTTTAGAGATTTTATAAAAAATTATTTAACTTACTTAATACTAAAATATATTTATGTGTACTGCTAGCGAGTATATTACAGAAAATCATTATTTTGGTAGAAATTTTGACTATGAAATCTCATACAATGAGAGGGTATGTGTAACTCCAAGGAATTACGAGTTCAAATTCAGAAAAATAGATGATATGCAATCTCATTATGCAATTATAGGAATAACTGCAGGTATTGATGAATATCCTTTATATTATGATGCTTGTAATGAAAAAGGGGTTGCGATTGCAGGTTTAAACTTTGCAGGCAATGCAATTTATAGGGAAATCGAAGAGGATATGGTAAATGTAACCCCATTTGAATTCATCCCTTATCTTTTGTCTCAAGCTGAATCTGTTGAGGATGTTAAAAAGCTTCTCGAAAATCTTAATATGGTGAATATTAACTTTTCAGAGAATTTGCCATTATCTCCTCTTCATTGGATGATTTCAGATGAGAATTCCTCTATAATTGTTGAGCCTTTAGAAAATGGATTAAAAGTCTATGACAATCCCGTTGGAGTATTGACTAATAATCCAACCTTTGATATGCAGCTATTTAATTTAAATAACTATAGAAACCTAAGCGTTAAAACACCGGAAAACACTTTCTCTAAGAATCTGGAATTGGATACTTACAGCAGAGGGATGGGTGCTATTGGACTTCCAGGTGACTTATCTTCAGCATCAAGATTTGTTAAGGTGGCATTTACTCGTGAAAATTCATTTTCTGGAGCAAGCGAAAGCGAAAGCGTTTCCCAGTTTTTCCATATTTTAGGGTCTGTAGAGCAGCAAAAAGGGTTGACTTTTATTGATGATCCTGATTTATATGAATATACCATTTATTCTTCATGCTACAATACAAATAAATGCATATTATATTATAAAACCTATGACAATCATCAAATAACTGCTGTAGATTTAAATAATGAAAATCTTGAAGGGGACAGTTTGGTTTTCTATCCTTTAATTGATGATGCTCAAATCAACTTCGTAAATTAATTTTTTTTAATTTATTCTTTTTTATATTTTTTTATTCTTTTTTCCATTTTATCCTTTTTTTATTCTTTTAATATTTTTTATCCTTTTTTCCATTTTATCCTTTTTTTATTCTTTTAATATTTTTTATCCTTTTTCATATCTCTTTAATTTATTTCATTTCTATCATTTTTTTGTGAAATTTTTTAGTTTCAAGTCAAAAAGTTTTTATATTATGAAACTGAATTTAATAGTAATAACTAATCTTAAATATAACTATTAAAAAAATAATGTATTTTTGTCCTTTTTATATGTTATTAAATTAGGTTGGTTAAAATAAAAAATTAAATTTGGAGAGATTATTATGGCAGATTTAAAAGGAACAAAAACTGAAGAAAACTTGAAAACAGCTCTTGCTGGTGAATCTCAAGCTCGTGTAAAATATGAATTTTATGCTTCCCAAGCTAAAAAAGATGGTTATGTGGAAATCAAGGATATTTTCCAAGAATCCTCAGATAATGAAAAGGAACATGCAAAAATATGGTTCAAGCTTTTACATGATGGAAAAGTGCCTGACACTCTAACCAATCTTGCAGATGCTGCAGCAGGTGAGCATGAAGAATGGACTGTAATGTATAAGGAATTTGCAGAAACTGCACGTGAAGAAGGTTTAGATGAAATTGCAGCATTATTTGATGCAGCAGGTGCTACTGAAAAGGTACACGAAGACAGATACAATGCTTTAACCGCTAAAATAAAAGCAGACAAAGTCTTTAAAAAAGATGAAGAGATTGCATGGAAGTGTAATAACTGCGGTTACATCCATTATGGAAAAGAAGCTCCTGAAGTTTGCCCATTATGTGATCATCCACAAGCACACTTCAGAAAACAAGACACCAGTTATATTTAAATTAAAAAGAGCAAATAGTTAAAAAAAATTTTAACTATTTTATTTTTTATGTTTTTTTACTATTTTTGAAATTTTTTTTTAGTATTTTTATTATTTCTATTTTCGTATTTTTAGTTTTTTCTCATCTATTATCATAGTTACTTTTTTTCTTAAAACTGATTGTTTTCAATAATTTCTAAATAATATTTTCCTTTTGCAGTTATTCTATAGAATCTAAATCTTTTATCTTCTTCATTTAAGCAGACGACAAGCTCTTTTTCTTTTAGGCTTGTTAGATATTTGGAAACATGATGGCTGCTATCGCCTATTTCTTTACTAATGGCAGATGGAATTTTAGCGGTTTCACTTATTGATTTTAAAATTTGAACCCTTTTATCAGATCTTGCTAAAAAAGAGACTATGCTCATGGATTCTTGTTCTTCATCATTTAATTCATCTTTGATTTCCTGATGAAAAGAGAGATTTTGATCTTTATCAAAATCTTTTATATTGATTGTTTTCATGCTTCTGTTTTTTATTTTATGAGTATTTTCTGATATGGGGTTGTCTTGAGTCATTCTAAGCTGAAACTCTAGTTTTTTTATGTGCTGTTTTAATTCCTTATTTTCATTCTTTAATTTTTCATTTTCATGAATAATTCTGTCCATATCTGAATGTGTCATGATTAAAACTTTAATTTTTACATATATATTACTATGTTCATACTATGTATATGCTATTAGCAAGTTATTAGCAAATTTTATATATTATCTTATTCAATCTAATATTAATGGGCTTAAAAATTTATTTTTAGATTTTTTTAGGTTTAATTTTTTAAAATAAATTGTAGTAAAGGGGGGTTATTAATTTTTTTTTAATTCTTTTTTGCTATTTTTTCAATGCTTATTTTATAGAAAAACTTTTTAAAAGAATTTTTCTTCAATGCTTATTTTATACAAAAACTTTTTAAATGATTACTATTAAATATTATAATATGTTAGTATATTTGCTGTTTGATAGCAAGATTCTAACAGAATTATTAAACTCTTATGGACTATAATATTTAGAATTTGATTAATAATTAAATAGCTATTCATTACTCTATTTAAACTAATACAGTTAATCAAAATAAACATTTTAAATATTGTCCTTTGGATGTGGCGAAAAGCTGAACAAGAGGTTATTTAAATGATGTACAAATATATTAGAGATGCATGGAAAAATCCAGATGAGTCTTATGTAAGAGAACTTATGTGGCAAAGAGTTCCTCAATGGAGGAAACAACCTGCAATCACTAGAATCGATAGACCAACCAGAATTGATCGTGCAAGATCTTTAGGTTACAGAGCTAAAAAAGGTTTCGTGGTTGTAAGAGTAAAAGTTAGACGTGGTGGACGTAGGAAAACTCGTTTCAAACATGGTCGTAGACCAAAAAGAATGGGTGTAAACAAAATTACCATGGCTAAGTCTATTCAAAGAATCGGTGAAGAACGTGTAGCTAAAAAATACCCTAACATGGAAGTATTAAACTCTTACTGGGTATGGGCTGACGGAAAATACAAATACTTTGAAGTAATCTTAGTAGACCCACAAAGTCCTTCTATTAAAAACGACCCTAAAATCAACTGGATTTGTGAAAAACAGCACAGAAGCAGAGCTCTCAGAGGCTTAACCAGTGCTGGTAAAAAAGGCCGTGGCCGTAGAAATAGAGGAAAAGGTAGTGAAAAAAGATTAAAATAATCTTTTTTTAATTTTTCTTTTCTTTTTATTTTTTTATTTTTTTAAAAACTATTTTTATTAATTATCTATACTTTTTTTACAATTATTATCATTTATTTTATAATTTTAATCAAATTTAAATTAATTTTATTATTGGGATTGTTAATCATGATTCATAATATCAGATATCGTGTCTTTATTTACGAAAATGAGGACAAAGATGAAGTTTTAGAAGCTCTTTTAAATATATTGCCTACTGCAGAACCTGAAGTGGAAGAGGCAGAAGGTCTTTTGGAAGAGAAAATGCTCATTTTAACTGGAACTGTATCTAAAAAAAGAGAAACAAAAGAATTCATTAACACTCTTATAGAATCCATTGGAGAAGATCAGCTTGTTAAATTGTATAATGATCTAGATAGAAAAATGGATGAAAAAGGCAATTTGTTCTTAAGATTATCTAAGGAAAAGGCCTTAGAAGAGGAGTTGGAAATTCTTGATGGTGGAGACAGCATTCACTTAAAGATTAAAATAGCTGCATATCCTGCTAAAAAAGAGGTTGCAATCAAGAAAATCTCTGAAATATTCCCTGAAAATATCAAAAAAGATTAGAAACTATTTTAAACAATAATAATAAATTATAAAATATACTATTCTAATAACTACTCTAAAAAAATTATATTTAAAAGCGAATTAAGGTAATCAAATGAAATTTTATGACTTGAATCTAAGAGGACAGAATTACGATAATGATTTGACCTTGGTAAAGGAAGCCAATAAGTTCGGATGGGATTATCTTAATTTGAATTATACTCCTGATAATTTTGAAAAGGCTCTTGAATATAAGGATGATTTGATTGGGGAATTATCCTCAGTTGACTTCAATCAGACCTATAGAAACAAAAAAACTAATTTTGAGCATGCTGAGCTTTCTATGGGGATAAATATCCTAAATGCCAATTCCAATGAAATCAGAAAAATAATCAACAAATATCGCAATAAGTCCAATTACATCAGCTGTTTAGGTGGGGACTTAAAGATCAATCGTAGCGTTTGTGAAAACCATAGGATTGATGTCTTGTCAAGACCTTATTATAAAAGAAGAGATTCCGGTATGAATCATGTATTGGCAAAGGAAGCTAAAAGAAACAATGTAGCTATTGAATTATGCTTTAGAGACATCTTAAACAATCATCTCAGATACAGGGCTAATGTAATAAGCAGCTTTAAGGAAATCCTTAAGTTCCATCGCAAATTCAAGTTCCCATTGATTCTAACAACAGATTCCAAATCAATTTTTGATGTACGCTCTACAAGGGATGTTGTATCATTCTTCAAGTCCATTGGATTTAGCAATGAGGAGATATACAATGGATTTTATTATTATCCTAAGCAAATCGTTGACTTCAATAAGGAAAGGAAAAGCATGATTGTTAAAGGCGTGAAACGTATAGATGGGGATGATTTCACTGATACTTATGACAATCTTGAGAGTGATTTGGAAGAATTCAATGAATCTGAAGACTTTGATGAAGACTTCAATTATGATTTGATTGATGATGAGGATTTGGAATTAATTGAAGATATTGGTGATGAAGATATTGAAAATTATTTAGAGGAGGATGAGCAATGAAACTAAAGGTATTGCCTCCAACATTAAGGAAAAATCATCATTACCTGATTCTTGATGTAAAGTCAGAAGTGGAAATATCCAAGGAAGACATGTTGGTATATTGCTGGGATGCTTGCATTAGATACTGGGGAGAAAACCATTCAAGCAACTTTGACTTATGGGTCATGAGACATTATCTAATTGAAGAAAGCACCCATAATGATGAAGCTATTTTCAATTATAAGACAGTCTTAAGATGCGGAAGATCCTATGAGAATGATGTAAGGGTTGCTCTATCCACTTTAACAAGGCAAAACAAAAGGAAAATTGCCATCAATACAATTGGAGTTTCCGGAACAGTCAAATCAGGAATTTCAAAATTCATTGATGGGGATATCATCCAATAGAACTTTTTTTTTTAAATCCGTTACTATTTAAAATCTTTTTATTTATTTCCTCTCTTTTTTTTAAAAAATTTCTCTTTTTCTTTTCAATAGATCAATAATAAAATAAAAATTTGAAAACATTTATAAATAACTTTATTATAATATAGTATTGACAGAAATATCAATAAAATACATATTACCAAATAACAGAATGTTTGGTTTATTTTTTAAAATTAATTTGAATTTGTTTAAACGTAAATTATGGCTGAAATTTTATTTATTCTTTTTAAAAGGCTGTAATTTAGAAGATAAGATGAAAATAAGATGAAATGAGTTAAATAATGCATAATCTTTAAATTTATGAATAAATTTAAAAAGTATTTAGTTTATTTATTATTTGATAAAGTAATTATGCTGTTATTATTTTAGATAAATTGGATTGATTTTAAATAAAATATGTAATTTATTAAGTAATTTGTTAGTGAAATTAAAAATTCTAGAAAAAAATAGGTGATATTAAATGCAACCTTTACAACAACAAAATGCTGGCTATGACAGAGCAATTACTGTATTTAGCCCAGATGGAAGACTTTTCCAAGTAGAATATGCAAGAGAAGCTGTAAAAAGAGGAACCACCTCTTTAGGTCTTAAATCCAAAGAAGGTGTAGTTCTCATTGTAGATAAAAGAACTGTAAGCAGATTGGTCGAAGCAAAATCTATTGAAAAAATATTCCAAATCGACAATCATATCGGTGCTGCTACCTCTGGTCTTGTAGCTGATGCAAGAGCATTGATTGAAAGAGCACGTATTGAATCTCAAATTAACAGAATTACCTATAATGAACCAATTCTTGTTGGAGGTTTAGCTAAAAAAATCTGTGACATGAAACAAATGTACACTCAAAATGGTGGTGTAAGGCCTTTCGGTTCAGCACTCATCATTGGTGGAGTGAATGGTGAAGAAGTAAAATTATTCGAAACAGACCCAAGTGGAGCTTTAATTGAATACAAGGCAACTGCTATCGGATCTGGTGTACAAGCAGCTATGGATGTCTTTGAAGAAAGATATGAAGACGACATTAGCTTAGAAGATGCAATCAACTTAGGTTTAGATGCGCTTTACGAAGCTACTGAAGGAAGAACCACAGCTCAAAGCGTTGAAATAGCTGTCATTGAAGTAGATACTCAAAGCTACAGAAAATTATCTGACGATGAAGTATCTGAGTATGTCGAAGCTCTTCTTGAGAGAAATGCTGAAGAAGAGGAAGAAGAATCCGAGGAAGATGCTGAAGATGTAGTAGATGAAAAAGCAGATGAAACCGCTGAAGCTTCCGAAGAGACTTCTGAAGATGTAGTAGATGAAAATGTTACTGAAGAAAGCGTTGGTGAAAAAGATTCTGAAGAGTAAGGCTTTAAGGGAAACTGCAAAGTTTGGCGTTAAGCTAGTTCTTACAGAAAAATTCTTAAGCGAACATAAACATTTAAGGATGATTATTAAGTATATCTAAAATCTTAGAGGATATGGGGTTTTCCCACATCTTTCTCAACATTCTTAAATTTTTATATTTTAATTTTTGAGTTCATAATGAACTCATTTTCATTTTTACATTTTTATTAATGTATATAAATTACATTTTTTATTTTTTTAAAATGTATTAAAAAGCAATATCAAATTAATTGGTTTTTGGTGAGTAAGCATGGTAAATGTAGATGATGCTATTATTGCAAGATTAGAATCTTTTGGAGAAAAATTTGAAATTTTAGTTGATCCTGATTTAGCTGCAGACTTTAGAAATCCAGATAATGAAAAAGAAATTGAAATTGAAGACATATTGGCTGTTGAAGAAATATTCAAGGATTCCAAAAAAGGAGACAAGGCTTCTGAGGAAGCTATGGAAAAGGTATTTGGAACAACTGATGTTTTGGATGTGGCTAGTCAAATTCTTCTAAAAGGGCATGTTCAATTAACTGCTGAGCAAAGAAGACAGATGCAAGAGGACAAGAGAAAACAGGTTATTGCTAAAATAGCTAGAGAAGGTATTAACCCTCAAAATGGTCTTCCACACCCTGCAATGAGAATTGAAAATGCTATGAACGAAGCTAAAGTTAAAGTAGATGCATTTAAATCTGTTGATGAACAGGTTCAAATAGCTTTAAAAGCAATTAAAGTTTTAATCCCAATTAAATTTGAAAAAGTTAAAATGGCTGTTAGATTACCAAGCACAGCAGCAGGTAATGCTTATTCTGCAATTCGCCCATTTGGACAAATTGTAAATGAAGAATGGCAACAAGATGGTTCTTGGATTGGAATTGTAGAAATGCCTGGTGGTCTTCAAGATGATTTTAATCATAAAATGGCTTCTATCTCAGGAGGAGAAGCTGAAACTAAATTAATAAATTAGCTATATGAATGATCTATTGGCAATAAACGGCTAATGGATTTTAATTTGATTAGATAATAAGAGACTAATCGGATTAACCTTATAGGTGTTTTAATTTAGGTGTGTAGTTGAATTTAATATACTCTTATGGGAAGTATATGTATGATATATGTGAATGAAAAAGATTTAGTTGTTCCTGGAGAATTATTAGCAGAGGATGATTATTATCCAGGAAGAGGAACCTTTGAAGATGATGGAAAAATTTGTTCCAAACTCTTAGGTTTAGTTTCTTTAAGGAATAAGAAAATTAGTGTAATTCCTTTAAAAAGCAAATATCTTCCTAAAAAAGGAGATGTGGTTATTGGTAAAATCGATGATGTCAGATTTTCCATGTGGGGAGTAGACATTAACTCACCATACTCTGGTATCTTGCCTGCATCTGAAGTATTCGGAAGAGAGAAAAAGGAATTGAGTAGAGTATTTGACATTGGTGATGTTCTTTTCTTAAGAATCGTCGATGTTGATGAAGTTAAAAAGGTTAAATTAGGTTTAAAAGGCCGTGGAATGGGCAAATTCAAAGGTGGAGTTATTGTAGATATCGCTCCTACCAAAGTGCCTCGTTTAATTGGTAAGAAAGGTTCCATGATCAACATGATCAAGGATAAAACCGGCTGTAAGATTGTAGTCGGTCAAAATGGTCTTGTTTGGGTAAAAGGTAATGAAGACATGGAACAAATCGTTAAAAACATTATCAAGCTTATAGAAAGAGAAGCTCATACCTCTGGTTTAACTGATAGAATTAAAAACAAGCTTTGTTTACTTATTGACGGCGAATTACCTCCAGAAGAGGAAGAAGTCGAAGAAGTGGAACAAGAAGAAGAGGAAGAAGAGGATGCATTTGAAGAAGGTTTGAAAAAACCTGAACTTCAAGATTTCAGAGATGAAGTTGAAAAGGAATTAGCTGAAGAAGGATTCATTGATGAAGACTCAGAAGAAGACGAAGAAGATGATGAGGATTCTGAAGATGAGGAATTCGAAGAGGACTTGGAAGACTTCAATGATGAAACTGAAGATTATGAGGATATCGATGAAGAAGATTTGGATGATGAGGATTCTGAAGAAGACATCGAAGAATTTGAAGACGATATCTCTGATGAAGAATTGGAAGATGTAATCTCTGAAGCTATTTCTGAAGACGAAGATGAAGATGAAATTGTTGAAGAATCTGAAGATGAAGAAGACGTTGAAGATTCCGAAGATGATGAGGATTTAGAGGATTCTGAAGAGGAAGCTGTTGAAGAATCTGAAGATGAAGAAGACGTTGAAGAAGATTCAGAAGAAAGTCCAGAAGAGGAAGCTGTTGAAGAATCTGAGGAAGAAAATGAAGATGATTCTGATGATGATGAGGATGATTCAAAAGATGAAAAATCCAAAAAGCCTAATTTCATGGACACTTATGAATACATCAATGAGCAAAAAAAGAATAATAAATCTTCTTTTGATTTAAGTCGTGCAGATAATTCTAAATCTCCTACTTTAAACATTTCACAAGGAAGAGGTATTTAAGCTGTTGAATTAAAAATTTAATAATTATTGTTAATTATGAATGTGATTTTAAGAGGTGTTTTTTATTATCTCAAATGACAAAGAATTAAGAGCTGACGGCAGAGCTTACAATGAGCTCCGTCCAATTAAAATTGAAGCTGGAGTCTTGAAAAGAGCAGATGGTTCTGCTTACTTGGAAGTTGGTGGAAATAAAATATTAGCATCTGTATACGGCCCAAGAGAATCCTATATCAGACGTTTATTAAAACCTAATACTGGTGTAATTAGAGTAAGATACAATATGGCTCCATTTTCAGTAGATGACCGTAAAAGACCTGGTCCAGATAGAAGA
The DNA here is from genome assembly GCF_937898925.1 of uncultured Methanobrevibacter sp. GTDB lineage: Archaea > Methanobacteriota > Methanobacteria > Methanobacteriales > Methanobacteriaceae > Methanobrevibacter. The sequence continues at coordinate 5,061 of NZ_CALDKF010000115.1, read as the reverse complement.
TCAACTGAAATTTCCAAAATCGCTGCTGATGCACTCAGACCTGCTTTAATGTTGGAATCATTCCCAAGATCAATGGTTGACGTTTCAATTGAAGTAATTGAAGCTGAAGGAGGAACCCGTTGTGCAGGAATCACTGCAGCTGCTGTAGCTTTAGCTGATGCAGGTATTCCAATGAAAGATATTGTAGTCGGTTGTGCTGCAGGTAAAGTAAATGACCAAATCGTTTTAGACTTATCTGAAAAAGAGGATAAGGAAGGACAAGCTGACGTTCCTATCGCTATCATGCCAAGAACCGGTGAAATTACTTTACTTCAAGCAGACGGTAACTTAACTGAAGAAGAATTTGAAGAAGCTTTGGACTTAGCTATGGAAGGATGTATGAAAATTAGCGAACTCCAACATGAAGCTTTAAAGAACAGGTATAGTTCTGAATAGGTTGTGAAAATATGGATATTGTACCAGAAATTACTAGAAAAAGTATTACAAGACTTATAAATGATGGTAAAAGAGCTGATGGAAGAGCTTTTGATGAAAGAAGAGATATTTTCATTGAACCTAATGTGATTGAAAAGGCAGAAGGTTCTGCAAGAGTTAAATTAGGTGACACCCAAGTTATCGTAGGTGTAAAGCCAACTATTGGTGAACCATTCGGTGACACTCCTAATTTAGGTGTCTTAATGACCAATTGTGAACTATTGCCAATGGCTGCTCCTGGATTTGAACCAGGTCCACCTAGCCCAGAATCCATTGAACTTGCACGTGTAGTAGACCGTGGAATTCGTGAAAGTGAATTAGTGGACTTGGAAAAGCTTTGTATTGAAGAAGGCAAAAAAGTTTGGATGCTTTTCATTGACTTACACGTTATTGATTACGATGGAAACTTATTTGATGCATCTAACCTTGCTGTAATGGCAGCTTTAATGAACACTAAATTGCCAGTTGCTGAATACATTGACGATGAAGTTGTATTGTCTGAAGATGAAACCATGGATTTACCAATCAGAGACAAATTAGCTTTATCCACCTTTGTAAAAATCGGCAATGGATTGATTTTAGATCCTTCTTTAGAAGAGGAAGAAATCTTGGATGCTAGAATAACCATTGGTGTAACTGATGAAGGAAACCATGTCTGTTCTATGCAAAAAGGTGGAGAAGCACCTTTAAGTAGAGATGAAATCCTTGATGCTGTTCACATGGCATTTACCACTAAAGACGATTTATTAAGTTATTTAGACTAGTTTGGAACTAATCCTCACTAGTTTTAATTATTTTTTTCTAATTATTTTTTATATTTTCTAATTAATTTTTTATTTCTTATAATTTATTTTCTAAATTTTATTTTTATTTTCAAAAATCCTTTGAATATAAATAATTATTGTAAAAAAATGGTTTAATTCAATGTTAAATTGCAAATTTAAAGATTTATTTAAATCTAAAATAAAAAATAGCTATTTTTCTCAAATTAAAATATCTAAAAACCATTAACTTTATATACTTTTAAATACTATATTATATTATTAGTTAAGTTTATAGCCTAATTGCTGTAATGGCTTTATAATTTTAACAATATTCTCTTTATTTTAATTATCGTTTTAGATTTATAATTAGTAAAGCAGATCTTTTTATTTAATCTTATAATTAAAGACAAGAGTATGTCTCATTATTTCATATTTATTGTTTATCATGTGATGGATTAAATAATACTTTAAATTAAGCTTTGTAGGTGTTGAAGCTTAATAACTTATTTAATTAATTCAATTTTACTGGAGATATTTTAAATGGCAAGAACAAAAAAAGTAGGTATTACTGGCAGATTTGGTGCTAGATACGGAAGAAAAGCAAAAAGACAAGTTAAGAAAATCGAAGAAAACATGAAAAAGAAACATGTTTGCCCTAAATGTGACAGACCTTACGTAAAAAGAGTAAGCGCTGGAATTTGGGAATGTAAAAAATGTGGTACTGTCTTTACCGGTGGAGCATACGTACCTGAAACTCCAATGGCAAAAGCTGCTACCCGTAACATTAAAAGAGTAGTTGGAGGAAACTAATTGTACAGATGTCCTGAATGTGGAACTGAAGTTGACCACAAAGGTTACATGGAAAATAAATGTCCTAAATGCAGATATAGGATTTTATTTAAAAAAGTTCCAGAAGTCAGAAAACTTGTAAAAGCAAGATAGTTATTAAATAATTTTTTATTTATAATTATTCTTTAATTATCTTTAATAACTATTTAGCTTATGGCAGTTGATCCTGCTTTCATTTTCTATTTTTATTAGCTATTTAGTTATTTTAGCTATTGCTAATTTTAATGACCAATATTAAAATTAGCCTTTTTATAATTTTTACTAATTTTATGCATATCTATTTCTAATTCTTATTGAAATTATAAAAAAGAGGATTATCATGCTTATTTCTACATCAAGAAAACCATCTCAGAAAACAAGAACCTTCTGCAAAAACTTTTCCCACGCTTTTGGCTTTGATTACACCAATAGGGGAAAAAGCAGCTTAAGGGATTTGCTCATTAAAGCTAAGCAGTTAGGTCATGACAGTCTTGTTTTAGTGTATCAGATTAAGGGAAATCCAAGCAAATTAACTTTTTATGACCTTGAAGCAAATGAAAAGCTTGCTTTGCTTGTTTCTGTAAACACTACAAATGAACGTCTTCACATCAGTCCTAAGGATTTGAAAATCAGATCCACTGTAAGGGAGTTAGATGTTTTAGCTGAAGTATTGGGCATTGAAGTCACTACTGAACCTCAAGACTCAAATTACATTAGGATATCCTATGCTGATTATGATGATGACAAGAACTTTGCAATACTCTATTTTGTAAATAAGAAAGGGGAACAAATAGATTTCCAAATTAACGTTAAGAAAATAGTTGAGAATTAGAAATATATTTTTCAGGAGAGATTCATATTAGTGAAAGTGATATATTAAAGTCAATCAATAGTGACATTGTCATTGATTTTGACACAGAAAAGCAAGCTAAAATCGTTTACGATTCCATATTGCTTGAATTTGAGACTTCTCCTGATTACAGATCTTCAATGGATTTGAAATTGGATAAGAACACTATCATAATCACAATAGATGCAGAAGATGCAACATCATTTAGAGCATCCATAAATTCTGCTATCAAATGGATTAAACTGTCTGTTGAGATAAATGAATTGACTGAAAGTTAATCATCAATCAATAGTTTTAAATATTTAACTAATAATATATTATAGTATAATGATTTATTAGCTAATTATATTGAATAATTAAAAATTAAACTAATATTATTATAAAAAAGATTAAAGGTGAAAATATGGAAATTCCACAAAATATACAACATCAATTAAACCAATTCCAACAATTACAACAACAAGCTCAAGCTGTAACCATTCAAAAACAAAATGTTGACATTCAATTAAGAGAAACTGAAACTGCTCTTGAAGAACTTAAAAAGACTCCTGAAGGAGCTGAAGTGTTCAAATCTGCAGGAAACTTATTAATTAAAGTTGAACGTAATGAAACTTTAGAAGAGCTTGAAGATAAAGTTGAAACTCTTAAATTAAGACAACAAACCATGACCCGTCAAGAAGAAAGAGTCATGAAAAAACTTGAAGAGATGCAAGCAACCATCCAACAAGCTATGGGTGGAATCCAAGGGTAAATAGATTAAATTAATTTTTTTCTATTTTCTTTTTTTTATTTTTAATTTTTTAATTCGTATTGTATAAAATAATTTTTTTATTTTTTTTATTTTATTTCATTGTAATTTGTATAGCGATAATTTTTTTATAATCATTGTCATTATTTTTTAAGGTGTTAACATGGTATCAAAACTTAAGGAATTATCAGAAGATGATCTTGAAGACATTTCAAATTTCTTATCAGAAACTATTGTGAAGAAAATCTCTTCTTCAATAAAGTCTCAAAAGGAAATCTTGGATATGGATGTAAGCATTGAAATTGATTATCCTAATGAAAATGGGGAACTTGATGTAGATGCATCAGTTGAGATTGACATAGATGAGTTATCCAACTTATCTGATGAAATAATCGATGAAGTAATCGATGAGTCTTACTTGGAACTTGATGAATACATTAACGAACATTACAGATAATTGATTGAATTTGATTTCTTTAAAATAGGTGAAAAAATGAGCAAGATTATTAGAGTTTTTTTCAGTCCATCTGAAACTACAAAAAAAGTTGTTAGTCAAATAGCTAACAATTTTGATGAGGAAAGTGTTGTTTGTGACTTATTGTATTTCAATGATGAAAAGAATTTTGAATCAGATGACATTGTCATAGTTGGCATGCCTGTATTTGCAGGAAGAATTCCTAAAACTGCAAGGGATAGGTTATCCAAATTAACAGGTGACCATACTAAAGCTATTGCTGTTGTAAATTATGGGAATGCACATGTGAGCGATGCATTGATTGAACTTGTTGACTTATTGAATGAAAATAACTTTGATGTTATTGCAGCAGCTTCCACCATAAGCCATCATTCCATATTTGATGGTGTTGCACTAGGAAGGCCTGATGAGTCAGACATTGAAAAGATCAATGAGTTTGCACAAAAATGTATTGAAAAAATAGAATCTGGAGATTCTTTAGAATCAGAGATTCCAGGAAACAGGCCTTATCTTGATTATAAGCAGCTTCCATTTGTTGTAAGCTGTGATGAAGCAAAATGTGTATTCTGCCTTGAATGTGTAGGAGTTTGCCCTGAGAAAGCAATTCCAGATGATGATCCTGCAGATGTAGACCTTGAATTATGTTCAAGATGCACTTCATGCATAAACATTTGCCCAGAAAATGCAAGAGCTTTCACTGGAGAAGCATTTGAAGCTAAAAAGCCTGCATTTGAAAGTGCAAATGCAGAAAGAAAAGAGCCTGAATTTTATTATTAGATTTTAAAAATATTAATAACTTAATTAACTTTTCCAATGTATCAGGATAAATTAAATAATTACACATAGCATCTATCTTATAAGTATTATATTTTTTTAATGAAACATTTTTTAAATGTTCATATTCGTTAATAAAACTTTCTAT
>NZ_CALDKF010000114.1 GCF_937898925.1 uncultured Methanobrevibacter sp. | reverse complement strand
TTTCCGACACCACAAAGTGGGCAAACGAAATCTTCTGGAAGATCTTCAAATTTTGTTCCAGGTGCGATACCAAGTTCTGGTGCTCCTAAAGCTTCATCATATTCCCATCCACAAACGTCACATACATGTTTCTTCATAATTAATACCTCCATTTATTTCTATTATTTTTTGAATTTGTTTATATTGTTTTGATCCTCTCTGATCAATTTTTTCATCCGAGTTATGATGTCTCCACGATATTGTACTAAATCACGTGAATGACAATTAACCCCATAATATTCTACATCATCATGAAATAAAAATTCTGTAGGTATGCCATATTTTGTTGTATTTCTTATATGATCTGTAATTGGAACATCACCCACCATGACTGCAACATTGGAGTAACAGGTCCCAAAATCAATTCCAACAATCATGCTTTATAATCTACAACAAAATATAAAAAATCAACATATTTTCATTTGTTTTCTTCAACTTATGTCAAAAATGTAATGTTCGATGCACCATGTTGTGCACCAGAACATAATTTCTAAAGGAAGTAAAAGGTTTATCCTTGGGACGACCGATCGAAGGGGGTCCCGATCAGTCAACGCTGATGCTCTGAATCTCGTGGTGCCTGTTGACGATGTCTCTGGCAATACGGAGATTCTTTCCTGCCTTTCCGATGGCCCTGCCTTTGAGCTTGGGGTCGACGGTGACGGTGGCATGCGTGATATTACCGCGCTGCTCGATCTCGACCTTCTGGGGGGCATATATGTGGAACACATTCTTCACGAACTGCTCAGGATCCTCCGAGTACTCGACGACCTGGATGTTCTTTCCGGTCTTGTCCTTGAGCTTGATCATGTGTTCGCCCTTCTTACCGACTGCTGTGTTTCCCTGTCCTTTCTCTACGACAAAAACCAACTTGTCATCTGTATCCATACAGTCTTTGACGTTTGCTTTTGTGATCATCTCGAAGAGTGAGATGTATCTGAGAGTGTCCTCCGTAAGTACGATATCTGCAGACATATTCTCACAGCGTTAAGATGTTGGAGGTACCCTTGTCGATGACCGCAAGAGCGGATACCGAGAACGGCTTTCCGCAGAGTGCGCCCAACTCCATGTTGTTACCCTCGTAAACGTGGACTTTTACATCGAGGTTTCCGGCCGTAAGGACTTCACTGGGACAGTTCCTTGCGATGATAACCATCTGTGCCTTTCCTGACTTTACTGCTTTCTCTGTCTGATCTACTCCGAACTCAACCTCTCCGGTTGCGATTGCGGACTTCAATGCTCTACCAATATCTATAGCCATTATTCATCCCCCTTTTTGGGTGTGTAAATTAAGTTTACGGCTCCGGTACCGAGTGTAACCGGCTGACCGACGATGATGTTTTCAGCAACTCCTTCAAGGTGGTCCACCTCTCCGTTCATTGCTGCATGGAGCAAGTGCGGTGCCGTAATTTCGAACGCTGCCCTTGCCAATACACTTGATTTCCTTCCGGAAATACCGTGCCTACCGATGGCCTTCACATAACCGTCATTGGTCATGAGATCGGCCACAAGCATGATGTGTCTGATATCAACGTTAAGACCTGCCTCGGAAAGTGTTCCGAATGCTTCCCTGATGATTGCGTTCCTTGCGGCCTCGATACCGAGAACGTCTGCAACCTCCAGGATACTGTTGGTCATTGTCTTCTCGTTGTTGACTCCATCTACCTTGAGGACTTCCTTGAGGTTGCTTCCCTCGGTGATGATCTTCCATCTGTCATCTCTGTCCTTTGTAAGAACAGCCCTTGAGATTCCGTCGATTCCTTTGATCTTTGCATTCTTGACTGCATCGGAAATTACCTGAAGCTTCTTGAATGAAGGTTCATCGGATGTGACTGTGATCTCGAAGTCATCGGATGAGACCAATCCGCGGAGAGCCTTTACCTTGTTGAGCCTCTCGATTATGTCTGCCATTGTGACACCGCGCTCGTCCATCTTACGCTGGTCGGGGTGGATGATCATCCTCATGTTGGTGATGTCTGTCTCCACTGTTGCGATGTTCAGCAATGATGTAGTCTCAATCTCGTATGAAACGAGACGTGCGACCTTCTCATCTTCTGCGGCCAATCCCTTGAGGGGAATGTCCATAGAAGGTGTACTGGGAATACGCCTGGCATCGACAATCTCGATCAACCTGGGCAATCCCTGTGTCGTAAGGATGTTTGCAACTCCTGAGAAGTGGAAAGTACGCATGTTCATCTGTGTACCGGGTTCTCCCAGGGAGTGTGCTGCCATGACACCTGCGGACTCGTGAGGGTCCATGCGGTGGCTCTGGTACATACGGTCTGCGACTGTGAGGAGTTCCCTGCACTTCTCGTCGCTGATGTCTGCACCTTCGAGACGTGATGCGATGTCCACGATGACCTTGAGGGGGAGCTTGATTCCGAGCTCTTCCTCCATAGCGAGGAGTTTCTTCTCTTCGTCTGAGTACTCGTGGTGCTTGTTGCTCACAATCTCCATGTGAACGACTTCCACTTCCTCCGCCTTCTTCTTAGCGGTGGATCTGGAAGCACGCTTTCCTACCTTTGTGATGACGTCGTTTGCGACCTCTTCCGAGAGTCCGATCTCCATGAGGCCTTCAACACCTGCCTCGCTGATGGATTTCAGTGTGCTGAATTTGGTCAGAAGTTCGTCTGCGACGGATGTCTCGACACCCCTTGTGACCAATGCGTTGAATGTATCTTTCTTAGCCATTTCACTCACTCTCGTATTCGGTTTCGCTCTCGTAATCGGAGTTCTCCTCTTCGAAGTACTCCATTTCGTCCTTCTCACGGCTTCCGTAGTCCTCTCCTACATCTCTTGAATCGAGCCTGAGGAGGGCATCTGCATCATCTCCGAGGACCTCGGTGAACAGGTCGTCCATATCGATGACCTTTCCTCCGACCGACCTTGTGGGGTCTGTTCCGTCCTCTCCGTATCTGAACTGGATGATTGTGTCTGCCGTGTTCCTGATTGATCCGTCAGCAGTGAGCTTGAGGTCTTCGAGTGCCGAGACCAATCTCCTCTGCATGTATCCTGACCTTGATGTACGGACCGCAGTATCGACCAATCCTTCTCTTCCTCCCATTGCGTGGAAGAAGAACTCGATTGGGTCAAGACCTGATTTGTAACTTGAGTGTACAAATCCTTTCGCTTTAGCCCCTAACTCACCTTTCTTGAAGTGAGGCAATGTTCTGTTGATGTATCCTCTTTCGATACGTCCACCCCTAACCGCTTGTTGTCCTACACAAGCAGTAATCTGAGTAAGGTTCAACATGGATGCCCTTGCACCTGTACGTGCCATTACTACAGAGTGGTTTTCAACAGCCATCACGTAGTCATAGGAGTCATCTTGAGATTGTTTACCCATTGTAAGGTAACCTTCTGCGATTTCCCCTGCTGTGTCCCTAGCTTCCCCAAGAACTTGAACAATACGCATTTCCAAGGTTTCTTCTGCACTTCTACCTGGTAAAGGTTGGAGAAGTCCTTCTTCGTAAGTTGCAATTAATTTGTCTACTTCTTGTTCAGCCTTATCTAAGTGAGCGTCAATAACTTCAATAGCTTCTTCTGGAATTTCCTCATCGTTAGTACCAGTGGTAATACCTGTTTTCATGATACCGCAGATAGCAAGGTCAGTGGATCTGTCCAAGAATTCTTTTGCACGGGATGGTCCGTATTCCTTAACGATTGTATCCAAAATTTTACCAGAGAAGGAACCATATGCTGCTTCGTCAATAGCCCCATGAGTTAATTGACCGTCTTTGATTACTACGAATGCATCGTATTGGCAATCTTCCTTAAGACAGGTTTCACATTTTCTACAGATTTCCGCCTTATAGTTCATGTTGAGGTCATCTGGAAGCAATAAGCTGAATAACTCTTTTCCAGTCCAATCACGGTTTTTACGTTTTAAATGCTTTTTATCAACATATTCATTGTTAAGAAGATGTGATTTTCTAATCATTTGGAAAGCATCATCTTCCCTTACAGTGAATCCATCACGGGTTAAAAGGTAAGCTCCACTAATGTGGTCGTGAATAGCACCGATAATTGGTCCACCAAACCTTGGAGATAAGATGTGTTCCTGTACTCTCATCAATGATTTAGCTTCAGCACGGGATTCATCAGTTTGGAAAACATGCATGTTCATTTCGTCTCCGTCAAAGTCCGCGTTGTATGGAGGACATACACAAAGGTTTAATCTGAAAGTCTTGTAAGGTAATACTCTTACTTCATGAGCCATCATACTCATTCTGTGAAGAGAAGGTTGACGGTTGAATAAAACAATATCCCCATCTTTGAGATGTCTCATTACAACATCACCGTATTCAAGGTTCTCAACGACTAATTCCCTGTTGTCATCCAAGACTCTGACTTTCATTTCCTTACCATTGATGGTCTTTTTGACATAGTTTGCTCCAGGGTGGACGTTAGGACCATTTAAGATAGCTTCTTTTAATTCCTCAATGTTCCATTCGTTTACATAGGTAGGTACGGTTACCTCTTTTGCAATCATTTCAGGAACACCGACTTCATTAATACTGATATTAGGATCAGGAGAGATTACAGTACGTGCTGAAAAGTTTACACGTTTACCTGATAAGTTACTTCTGAATCTTCCTTCTTTACCTTTTAATCTTTGAGCTAAAGTCTTAAGAGGTCTTCCACTTCTGTGTCTTGCAGGAGGAACACCACTTGCCTCATTGTCAAAGTAAGTAGTTACGTGGTATTGGAGTAATTTCCAAAGGTCCTCTACAATAAGTTGTGGAGCACCAGCATCCATATTTTCAATCAATCTTTGGTTGATTCTTAAAATATCCACTAACTTGTGGGTTAAGTCGTCTTCAGATCTTTCACCGGTATCAAGAGTGATTGAAGGTCTTACTGTAACAGGGGGTACAGGCAATACTGTGAGAACCATCCATTCTGGACGTGCAACTTCAGGGTTTACACCTAAAACATATGCATCTTCATCTGGAATGCGTTGAAGCTTTTCACGTACTTCAGATGCAGTTAAATCATAATCTTCAGTTAAAGGAGTTCCATCCTCTTCAGTCATAAGTTCTCCATTTTCATCGTATTGCTTGCGAACTTCAATAATGTCGATAGGTTTGACAATCTTGATGTCTTCCTGTTCAGCACCACAATGAGGGCATACCTCTTTGGTTTTTTTATCTTTACAGATTTTATAAACATCTTTTACGAGATCTTCTACGCTTTCACCTGCTTCTTGGAGTTCTTCCATCTTTTCAGTGAACTCTTCGATTTCATCATCATCCAAGAGTACACGTCCACATTCAGTGCAGGTGGAACGTAAGATCTTATGAATGTCATCACCGAAACCTACATGGATAACAGGTCTTGCAAGTTCAATCATACCGAAGTGACCTTGACATTCCCCACCTTTCTCACCACAGGTACGGCATTTTAAACTAGGATCAATAACACCTAAACGAGAATCCATCAATCCAGATTCTATTGGATAACCATCCTCATCGTAAGTGTCTGGTCTTTCTATTTTTACAACAGACATTTCCCTAATCTGTTCTGGTGACATTAATCCAAAATTAATTCTATCAATTTTTTTAATAATTCCTTTCAAAATATTGGCTCCTTAAAAAATTTATTTTTATTTCAACACCTTATTTCTTAAGCTTTGTCCCCAAGAACTAATTTAGGGAAAATACATAAACTTTTAAGTTCATCTAATAATAATTTGAATGCGTATGAGATTTCAACAGGATAAGTTTCGCTGTCGCCACAAATTGGGCAATACATCTTACGTTTATTCTTATCATACACTGCTAACATTCCACATTCATTACATACAACTGCTTCGTATTTATCAGATTCATCCAATAATCTTTCTTTCAATGCGAGAGCAGCACCGTGTGCAATAAGACAGTCTCTTTCCATTTCTCCAAACCTGAGACCACCTTCACGTGCTCTACCTTCAGTTGGTTGTCTTGTAAGCACTTGTACTGGACCAGTGGAACGTGCGTAAACCTTATCAGTTGTCATGTGGTGTAATTTTTGGTAATATGCAACACCTACAAAGATTTCAGCTTCAATACGTTCACCGGTTACACCATTGTACAATGATTCACATCCTGCTGATTCAAAACCGTTTTCTTTAAGAGCACGTTTGATTTCACCTTCAACAGTATCATTGAATGGAGTGCCGTCCATACGGTGTCCTTCCATACATCCTGCTTTACCAGCTACCATTTCCAATACTTGTCCAACAGACATCCTTGAAGGGATAGCGTGTGGGTTAACGATAATATCAGGCACAACACCATCTTCAGTGAATGGAATGTCATCTTGAGATAAGATAAGACCTACAACCCCTTTCTGACCGTGTCTTGATGCAAATTTATCACCGAATTCAGGTTGTCTTGTGTCCCTTACTCTTATTTTGGTTAATTTGCTTCCTTCAACAGTTTCGGTTAAGAGCACTGCATCAACAATACCTTTTTCACCGTGCCTTACAGTTACGGAAGTTTCTCTTCTTTTTTCTGCAACAGTACCGAACTCATCGATTTCTCCTAAGAATCTTGGAGGGGAAGTCTTACCAATCAATACATCACCAGATTCAACATGGGATTCTGGGTTAACAATACCATCTTCATCTAAGTTTCTGTAGGATTCTTCACTGCGGTATCCTTTAACTCCTTTTTCTGGAACTTCGAATTTATCCTCTTGTCCACCCGGATATCTTCTTTCAGATGCTTCGTAAGATCTGAAGAAACTGGATCTTCCCATACCTCTTTCAAGAGAGGATTTGTTGAGAATCATTGCGTCTTCCATGTTATATCCTTCATAAGACATAAGCGCTACAACCAAGTTCTGACCTGATGGTCTTGAATCATAGTTGATAGCATCAATAATTCTTGTTTTTACGATAGGAGTTTGAGGGTGGTGCAATAAGTGTGCACGAGTATCAGTACGTAAAGCGTAATTTGATACGTATAAACCTAATGCCTGTTTAGTCATCCCTGCTTCCATGGTGTTCCTTGGAGAAGAGTTGTGGTCTGAAAATGGAATAATTCCTGCACAAATACCTAACATAGTGGATGGGTCAATTTCCAAGTGAGTGTGATCTTTATTTAATTGACTTAAATTCATTGCAATATATGAATTCTCTTCTTCTTCAGCATCCAAGTATTCTAAAATACCTTTTGCAAATAATTCATCCCATTTCAATTCACCATTTGCAATAGCTTCCATATGTTCATCTCTAAGTGCTGGTTCACCATCATAAACAAGGATTAAAGGTCTTCTTGCCCTACCAGGGTCTGTGAAAATATAGATTTCATGATTGTCATCATAGTAGGTAATGTTCATCTCATTATTGATTTGGCCGTTTCTCCTTTTATCACGCATTTCCTTAGTGAATTCTTCAGGATTATCGCAATAACCAGTTAGTTTACCATTAATATAAATTTTAGCTCTTACCATAAAATCCCTCCGATTAGTCTATCATCTCTACGTCCATGTCTCTAATGATGTTTACAAGTTTTTGGTCTTCTTCTTCCTCGAAACCTTCAGAGATTTTACACATTAGAGCTAAATTCTTTACTAATCCACAGTTTGGTCCTTCTGGTGTTTCGTTTGGACAAATCTTACCGAATTGAGTAGGGTGCAAGTCCCTAGCTTCAAAGTGAGGTTGACTTCTAGTAAGAGGAGATACAACCCTTCTTAAGTGAGAAAGTGTTGCCATGTAACTTACTCTATCTAAAAGCTGGCTTACCCCAGCTCTTCCGCCTACCCAATTACCGGTAGCGATTGCATGCTTGATATTTTCAGTTAAAACATCAGAACGGACAGCTTGCTTAATTGAAAGTTCCTTACCTCTGGATAAGCTTCTTTCAAGTTGGTAGCTCATATCTCTTGTTAATGAAGAGAAAGCTACTCTGAATAAGTCTTCCATTAAGTCACCGGAAACTCTTAATCTCTTATTGGTGTAATGGTCCTTATCGTGAGGTTCTCTTTGACCTTCAATTACTTGAAGCAACATTTCAGTCATTTCCGCTAAGTAAATAGCTTTATCATAACGTTTATCAGATTCAATACCCATATGAGGCAATAAGTATCTGTCAATGACATCTTCAGCACGTTTTATTCTGTACTCTTCAGTCATTCCTTTAGCTACTCTATTACCAATGTATTTGATAGCTGCCATTCTTAAGTATTCTTCTCTTTCTTCATTAGTCATTTCTGCCATTAATTCAGAATCCAATTTCAAGTCTTTTTCAGATACTTGAATATCGTCTGCAATATACATTTGGAAGTTGAAATCATCAGAAATCTTTGTAATGATTTCTTGGTCAGTTGATAATCCTAATGCTCTAAGCAAGATCACTAATGGAATTTCTCCAGGAACATATGGGAAAGAGATTCTTAAGAACACACCGCTTTTACGTGGTTTTTTGTATTCTAAAGTAATTCTTGCTCTGAAACCACTTTTAATTGAGGTTACAATAGCTTTTGCATGTCTATCTTCAGGCTCATCAATTCTTTCCAAGATAATTTTGTTAGGAGCGATTTCTTCCATAGTTACAACAGCTCTTTCAGAACCGTTTACAATGAAATAACCTCCAGGGTCTTTAGGGTCTTCCCCTTTTTCCATTAATTCCTTATCAGTAAGCCCATGCAAATGACAAATGCTGGATTTGAGCATGAGAGGCAATTCGCCAATGTATACTTCTTCCAATTCTTCCTCTTCATCGCTGTTGTTGTCATGCAATGCCATTTCCAAGTACATGTGAGCAGAATAGTTTAAATTTCTAAGTCTTGCTTCTGTAGGATAAATCATACTTTTAGAACCGTCTGCTTCTTTGGTGAAAGGTTTTTCAATTTTAATTTTACCTGTTCTAAGAGTATAGTTTCCTTTTTCGTTTTCAATAGTGATTGGTTCAGTGATATCAATAATCTTTTGTATACGATTTTCAACAAAATCGTTATAAGATTTAATATGATGGTCTACAATATCATATTTATCAAAAAATGAATCTACTAAACCCCATGTCTTATTTTTCATTTAATATCTCCAAAATAATACAATAAATTAAAAATCTAGATTAAAAAAATTATTTTTGATTATTTTCTCCACTTACAAGCCTGTATGTAACAAATATGCCTGCAGTTTCACTTTTACGAGTTATTTTTAGAACTTGACCTTCTTCAGCACCAATAGCTTTAGAAACAGGATCATTTACTTTAATTTTCGGAAGTTGACTAATGTCATAATCAACATCTGCAAAAATCTCTTCAATTTCATCATCAGACAAAATTTCGTGCTTAGGAACAGCACTATGGTTTAATATATTAAATGCCAAAATATTCCTCCGATAAAACTTTTAAACAATTTGTAATGAATAACTTTCTTCTAAATGAAATTTCTAATATTAATCATAATTTAAACTTTAAATACTTTAAATAAAATTTAATTTTTCATTAATTTTTTACAATCCCTTACTTCTTCACCATCATAGAATAGATCTAATTCATATCAAAATTCGATAATGCAAATCATTCATAAATCAAATACAGTAAAAATTCATTAAAAATAAAAAATAGATAAACACTTGAATTTATGAAATTAAACATTACCCCCAATTAATATAAATAAATCACCCAATTCTAGTAGAATAAATTCTAAGTCAAATACAATATAAATTTAAATATGATTTAAATAAGACATTAATAATTAAAAAATCTTCGAAAAAATGTTAATTTAAAAATTTAAATTTAGTAAAGTTAATAAATAAAAAAAATCAGAGCGGGCCCGACGGGAATTGAACCCGCGGCCGCTTGGTTAAAAGCCAAGCGCTCTGCCAGACTGAGCTACGGGCCCTGATTAAACAAATGAAATACAATGTGGCTATCTTACTTAACATATAGTTAAGCGCCCTGGCCGGGATTTGAACCCGAGTCGCGGGCTCGACAGGCCCACATGATAGCCCCTACACCACCAGGGCAAACTATGTGAGTATAAATTATACTCATAAAATGGTATATTTATTATTATATTTAAATGTTTCTACCTATCATACTTTTTAATCAATTGAAATTCAAAAAATCAAATTTCAAGATAAAAAAAACATATGATAAAATAGTATAATAATAAAATCCCGACTGCCGGACTTGAACCAGCAACATTTGGATCTACAGTCCAACGCTCTGCCAAATTGAGCTAAGTCGGGTAGATACAAAGTGGGACCACCCGGATTTGAACCGGAGTCTCAGGCTCCCAAAGCCCAAAGGATCGACCAAGCTACCCTATGGTCCCAACAATATTTATACAACATACTTATTTTATATTACCATAATATATAAATGTTTTGGTAAATCATATAACTGATTAGTAAAATCATATAACTGACTCAAATTACACAATCAAATTATATAAAGCCCCGGACGGGAATTGAACCCGCGACCACGAGATTACAAGTCTCGCGCTCTACCAGACTGAGCCACCGAGGCAATGAAAAATCAAAAATAGAATCAATATTCAAATGGAATGTCCGATATGGAAATATTCCATAAAAATATTCAACAATAGTAATTAGTAAAATATCATTTAAATAGTTTACTATTGAATATATTTTCTTTAAATTAAAATAAATAAGAAATAGAAAAATAAAAAGAAAATAGAGAAAATAAAAAGAAAATAGAAAAAGTGGAAAAATTAAGAAAAAATAAGCGGTTTCAATAAAAAAAATAAAGAAATTAAGAGAAATAAATTTCCTTTAATTTTTTGGAAGCCTCTTTTGGATCTTCAGCACTCATGATTGCACTTACAACTGAAAATCCTGCAATGCCACTACCCTTTAATGTATTGGCATTTTCTACAGTGATTCCACCAATAGCCACTACAGGAATGTCAATTGAATCTACAATTTCCTTTAATTCCTCTTTAGAGACTGAATCTGCATCATCCTTAGTAGCTGTAGGAAAAACAGCACCGGAACCTATATAATCTGCACTATCCTTCTCAGCTTTTTTAGCCTCTTCAACAGTTGAAGCTGAAACACCTAATATCTTATCTTCGCCAATTATTTCACGAGCGATATCTGCAGGCATATCATCCTGACCAATATGAACACCTTCACTATCAACTGCAAGAGCTATGTCAATTCTATCATTAATCAACAATGGAACACCATATCTGCTGGTGATTTCCTTAACTCTTAAAGCCAAATCATAGAACTCCTTTGTTGAAGCAGTCTTTTCACGAAGCTGAACAACAGTGGTTCCACCTTTAATTGCTTCTTCAATAATGTTTAAAAATTCCTCATCAGTTTTATTCCTACGGTCTGTAACCAAATAAACTGAATAATCAATATCCTCTTTTTTCATTTAACCAACTTTCCTATCTAATTAGATGAAATACAGATGTTATTTAGATGTTGATTTCAAATAAATTAGCTCTTTCCACTAATTCTTCAGCAGTCAATTTATATAAATTATCAATTAATACTGTTCTGAAACTGCCGGTACCTAAATCATTTTTCCTTACATATTCTGCAGCATTTTCACCTGCAACTGCCATTAAAGCACAAGCAGTAATTCCTCCAATCAATGGTTCGTTAGCACCTACATATGATCCCATGATTGTAGTTAGCATACAGCCGCTACCAGTGATAAGAGGCATCATCTCATCACCATTCTCAAGACCAAAAGTCACATCACCATCTGAAATAATATCAATAGGACCACTTGCAATAACAACAGTATTTAATTCCTTAGCCAATTCTTTTACGACCAATCCATTGACAGCTAAATTATCCTTAGAAATAACATCACTTGCTGCTACATCCACACCTTTAGCTACGGAATCATTGCTTTCATCAAGATTAATCAATTTGGTAATGGCTTTAATTTCAGACATGTTACCTCTAATTAATGCAAGAGGATAATTTTCAACAATTTCCGTTGTCATGTCATTTCTAAGAGCGCTTACACCTGCACCTACTGGATCAAAAATGATAGGCTTATTGATTTCCTTAGCCTGGTTTGCACTGTTTCTCATCAATTCATTCTGAGCTTTGCTTAATGTACCTATATTGATTACAAGAGCACTTGCAATATTTACTATTTCTCCACCTTCTTCAGCACCATTGGACATGATTGGTGATGCACCAATAGCTAATGCTGCATTCGCACAATCAGTAACTGTTACAAAATTGGTAATGCAAAAAGTCAAAGGAGAAATTTCCTTTACATTTTTTAAAGCGTTTTGAAATCCATTTAATGCGTTTTTTACATTTTCACTGTCAGCAATTATAATTTCATCTGTCATTTTATAACCTTTAAAATCTTAAATTTTTTCAACATTCTTATCTTTTATCTTTATTTTTATATAAAGTTTTGTATAATTTATCATGATTATTCATTATAAATTATATGAAATTTTTAAAAAGTATTTAAAATAACTAGAAAATATGGTAAAAATCATTAAAAATTTTTATGAAAAAGAATTAAATGAATAAAAAATAAGAATAAAATTAAAAAAAGAAAATAAGTAGAATAAATAATTTTTTTAGAAATAAAAATTATTTATTATTAAAAATATTATTATTTTAAGAATTATTTACAAGGATTATTTACAAGGATTATTTACAAGGATTATTTACAAGGATTATTTACCATCAAATAATTCCTTAGACTCTTCAAGAGCCACAACTGCAGGTAATGGATTGCCAGCCAACATATCAATGGAAGCTCCACCACCACTACTGATATGATCCATCTTATCACCATATCCTAAATTAACGGTAGCTGCTGCAATATGCCCTCCACCAATAACTGAAAATCCTTTTGATGACGCAATTGCATTGATGATATCCTCGGTACCGATTGCAAATTTAGGGTCTTCAAACACACCAGCAGGACCATTTGCGAAAATGGTTTTTGCCTCTCTTAGAATCTTGGAATATTTGATCAATGATTCTCTGCCAATATCAAAAATTGAAGCATCAGGAATGTTTTCAATAGTTACATCTGCCCTATCACCTTGAACACTTACTGCAACATCAGTAGGATAAACGATCTTATCTCCAAACCTTTCAATGAGGTCTCTGCATTTATCCACCATATCAAGATATCCTCTTGATTCAATGAAGTTCTTGTTAGTGGATTTGATATCATAACCTGCTGCCCAAATGAATATATTAGCAACAAGACCTGAAACAAGGACATAATCTGCAGTGCCGTTTTCCAAAACGTTTTCAGTAACTGTAATTGAATCGTCTGCCTTCATTCCACCTAAAGCAAAAACACATGGGTGTTGAACATTCTCTAAAGCGTTGCCAATAACTGTCAATTCCTTTTCCATGACCCTGCCTGCTGCTGATGGAACAGTTCTTGTAAACCCAACCAATGAAGTTTGGGACCTGTGTGCTGCAGCAAAAGCATCATTTACAAAATAATCAACTAAAGGAGTCAATGTTTTTACAAGCACAGAAGTGGCTTCCTCTTCAGCGGAACGCTTCAATTGCTCCTCTGAAAAGAACCTGACATTTTCCAAAAGCAAGATTTGTCCAGGTTCTAAAGCTATAATTGATTCCCTTGCCTTAGATGAAAAGATGGAATCAACATATTTCACTTCCAAACCGACCGCTCTAGATAAAACGACAGCATGTTGCTCCAATGTGGTAAAATCATCTTTACCTGGACGACTTTGGTGAGCAAGAATAACAGTTTTAGCACCTTTCATAGATAATTCCTTAATGGTTTCAGCATGCAATTTCATACGGGTGTCATCTAAAATGATTCCAGAATTAGGATCTACAGGAGAGTTGATGTCAATCCTAACTAAAACTGTTTTGCCATTTACATCAAAATCATCAATAGTATTAAAGTTAGCCATAATTTCACTCAATAACAATCATTTCCATAATTTAAAGAAAATTAAATCTTACTTACTAAATCCAATAATGCGTCTTTAGGGCTTTCTGCCTTAATGATTCCAGAAGCTAAAAGAACTCCTTCAGCACCTAATTCAATAGCTGCAGCCATATCATCACCAGTTGAAATTCCTGCCCCACATAAAACCTTAACATCCTTGTCAATGGCTTTAACTTTGGATACGCTTCCCTTTACAACTTCAGGATCAGCTTTGGAAACAGGTATTCCAGTACCGATAAGTTCAGGCGGTTCCACTGCAACGTAATCCGGTGAAAAGGTAGCTGCTGCAACACTTGTTTCAATATTATTGGTACAGACACATGAAATGAGTTCTGCCTCTTTTGTCTTTTTAACAACTTCTGCAATGTCTGCAAGAGTCATTCTGCATTCAGAGTGATTCAATAAAGTCCCATCGATACCGCTTGCTACGAAACTTTCAAACAAGTTGCTTCCAGTATGGCCTCCAGGGGATACTGCATCAATATGTTGAGAAAGTACAGGAATATTGGTTTCCTCTTTAATTCTATAAATATCAATAGCTTGCGGTACAGCAACCATTGTAATTCCAGATTCTTCACCAGCACTTTCTAAAGCATTAGCCAAATCCAATGCCTTTTCACCACTGGATTCCAAATAAGTTTTAAAATTTAATATAACAACAGGTGTTTTAAGACTCAAATCAAATCCTCCTTAAAAACTATAATTAAATAACATTTAGCATTTATGCATCAAACATTTATACATCAAACATTTATACATCTAATATTTATGCATTTTAGTATGATAAATAATAAATAGAATAATTAAAAAAATTATTACTATATTAATAAAATATATATTCTTAATTATATTTAAATTATTTTAATCAACAAAAAATCAAAAGGATTATTATGGCATTCACTAAAGAAGAACAAGCAAAATTGGAATACAGCGGTTATAGATTTGTAGGGGAGCACGGCCATGCTGCTGCAAAAATCTGTCATTGGACAAGAAAAAGCATGGTTAATGAAGGAGTGTGCTATAAAGAGCAATTCTACGGAGTTCAATCCCACAGATGCCTTCAAATGTCTCCAGCTGTACCATTCTGTAACCAAAAATGCTCTTTTTGCTGGAGAGACTTAAGTCAGACCAGAATAGAATGGGAAGGGGAATATGATGATCCTAAAACAATTATTGAAGGTGCCATAAAAGCTCAAAACAATCTATTATGTGGTTTTGGTGGAAATAAAAAGGCAGACAAGAAAAAGCTTGAAGAAAGCAAGAAGCCGACAAACGCTGCAATCTCACTTGCGGGTGAACCGACTTTATATCCTGAAATTGATGAACTTTTAGCGGAATTTCATAGACAGGATTTCACAACATTTTTAGTGAGCAATGGAATGTATTGGGAAAAACTTGGAAGCCTTGAAAACGAACCAACACAACTATATGTTTCCTTAGATGCACCTAACGAGAAAGTGTATAAAGAACTCTGTAACCCTCAA
The DNA here is from genome assembly GCF_937898925.1 of uncultured Methanobrevibacter sp. Lineage (GTDB taxonomy): Archaea > Methanobacteriota > Methanobacteria > Methanobacteriales > Methanobacteriaceae > Methanobrevibacter. The sequence goes on along the minus strand of NZ_CALDKF010000114.1, from coordinate 76,967 downwards.
ATAAATGATGCTTGGAGCAATTTAAACAAAACACTTGAACTGATGAACAGTTTTAACAGCAGAACAGCAATTAGAATCACTTCAGTTAAGGGCAAAAACATGATAAACACTGACGAATATGCTAAACTGATCAATAAGGCAAACCCAAAATATGTTGAAGTGAAAGCATACATGTTTGTAGGATCTTCCAGAAAAAGATTAAGCCTTGACAATATGCCATCAAACCAAGAAGTTCGTGACTTTGCCCAAGAAATAGCGGATAAAACCGGAAGAGAATTGGCTAAAGAGTCTGAAGTCAGCAGAGTTGTTTTATTGGAATAAAAAATAAAAAATAATTAAAAAAAATTAAAAATAATTGAAAAAAATAAAATTATTAAAAAATAGATTTAAAGAAATTAGGAAAGGATTATATTAAAGTTTCACCAAGAGCCTTAGCTTTTCCTAATTGATCTTCTTTTTCTTTAATACCGCCAGGAATATTATTATCGCCTAATACAAGGATATCTCCAGTTTGGAATCCTAATGTTTCAAATGCAACCATTTGAGTTTTTAAGGAACCTTCAAATGCTTCTACAGGTGCACCACCATTAGTTGCAATAATTGCGACTTTTTTGTTAGAGAACAATTCAGAATATTTTTCATTCATGAAATAACAATATAATCTGTCAATGACAGTTTTAGCTTGAGCGGTAATATCAAAGAAATAGATAGGAGTTCCTAAGATGATTCCATCTGCTTCTTCAATCTTTTTGTAAATATCATCCATCTCATCATGCAAAGCACATTCGGAATCATGTTCCTTACAGTAATTATCTGCTTGACATGGAGAAATAGCTAAAGAATTTACATCAATGATTTCTGTTTCTGCACCTTTTGCTTCAGCAGCTTCCAAAGCAGTTTCCAAGGCTATTCTAACATTACTTTCTTCTCTAGGACTTGAATTAATACCTAACACTTTCATATTATCACATCATTTTTAAATAAACTTTGTTGACCAATATATAAATAGTTTAAGGAAAAATAAAATCATCCCAAAAATGACTAAAAAAACAGTGCAAATAATAAAAAAATCTAAAAAAGTAAATAATCTAAAAAAAGTTAATAACTAATAAAAAAAGTAATTATCTAATAAAAAAAGTAACTAATAAAAAAAATAAATAGAAATAAAAAAAAGTAAAAGAAGAACTATTTAGCTTCTTTTGCTTTAATCTCTTCACACATTGCAACTGCTTTTTTAGCAGCTTCTTCTAATGAGATTTCATAAGGAATGCCTGCTTCTTCAAGTAATCTTTGACCTTCCTCTTCATTTGTACCGGTAAGTCTTGTTACAATGTTTACATCCCATTTGTTATCTTCTAAAGCTGCAATTACACCTCTTGCAACATCATCCGCTCTGGTAATACCACCTAAAACATTAAGGAATACCACTTTTACAGGAGGGTAATTTAAAACTAAGTTTAAAGCTTTTTTAATGGATTCATCAGATGCTCCACCACCGATATCCAAGAAAGTTGCAGGTTTTCCACCGAATAAGGTAACCATATCCATACCTGTTAAGGTCAATCCCGCACCATTTCCGATAACTGCAATGTCACCATCAAGCTTTACAAATGCAAAATCCTTTTTCTTGAATCTGTTTTGTCTTACTTGATCTTGATGACGGAATAAAGCATCATTTTCAATTTCCAATTTTGCATCAGCTGCAATCAAACCATCATCTGTTAAGATAAGAGGGTTAATTTCTGCAATTTCTGCATCGTACTTATCATAAACATTATAGAGCTTCCAAATGATAGCACCAATTTGAGACATCAATTCAGAGCCCACTCCCATTTTACGAGCTATTTCACGAGCTTCATAAGGCAAGAACTCTTTTAATGGGTCTACATTATACCTAATGATTTTTTCAGGGGATGTCTTAGCCAATTCTTCAATTTCAACCCCACCTTCAGCACTTGCCATAATGATTGGAGTTTTATTTGCCCTGTCATTTGAAACACTTAAGAAAAATTCCCTTTGGATATTTGCTTTTTCTTCAATGAGCAAGTGTTTTACTTTTTCACCTTTAATCTCTAACTTTAATAACTCATTAGCTATTTCAAATGCTTCACCCGGGTTGTCTGCAAACTTAATACCTCCTGCTTTACCTCTTCCACCAACTAAAACTTGAGATTTGAGTACAATAGGTCTACCAAATTCAGTAGCAACTTCCATTGCCTCTTCAGGGGAGTATACAACATGCCCTTCTAAAATTTTAATTCCTTCACTTTCAAAAACTTTTTTTGCACTATGTTCAAAAAACTTCATTTTTCTCACTCTTATTTAATAAGCATGAAAATTAGTATGAATTTTAAAAATACTTATGAATATTAAAATAAATTAAAAAGATAAATGTCCTATGAAAAATTTTTGTAAATATATTGTAAATATATTGTAATAGAACTAATGTATTATCTTAAACATAATATGATATGTAATTTCTTATTATTAAAATTATTTATAAAAAATAGTGAAATTGAATTAAAAAATTAAAAAATTAATAGAAATAATAAAAATAAGAAATAATAAAAATAATCAGAATAATAGAGATATAGAAAAAATAGAAATAATAAAAATAATCAAAAAATGATTTGAAATATTAAAAAAAGAAAAAATGATAAAAATATTTAAAGCAAAGCGTATCCTGCTTCGAATGCTTGAATATTCTTATCTTCGGTACCTTTTGGTACACTGTCTAAAATAGCCTGTTTTGCTGCATCAACTGAAACAACTTCAGTGACCTTTACGATTGCACCAATCATTACAATATTTGCAACAATTCTAAGTCCAACATCTTCAGTTGCAGTTTTAGTTGCAGGTGCTCTGTAAAGTTTTATTTTGTGTTCATTTACAAAATCAACTATCTCTTCTTCAACAATCATATCAGGATCGATAATCAAGACACCTTCATCTTTCAAATCACCCATATACTTGATTAAAGCTTCATGGGACATTGCAACTAAAATGTCTGGACTGGTTACTTTAGGATAGTCGATTTCATCATCATCAATAACAACTTCAGTTCTGGAAGCTCCTCCACGAGCTTCAGGACCGTAAGATTGGGTTTGAACAGCATTTTTATTGTCAAAGAGTGAAGCAGCCTTACCAATGATAACTCCTGCCATAATTACTCCTTGACCACCAAAACCAGCTATACGAACTTCAGTTCTCATCTTAATCCAACTCCTCAAATGCAGATTTAATAGCTAACGGCTTATCTGAATTCTCTTCAGCCAATTTCTTAATGTTATCAGTTAATTCAGCATGTGGATTATTAGCAAATTCACCAACAATGATTTTTCCTTCCAATTCAGCTTCATCCATCTTTTCTGCTCTTCTTTTATTGATGCTGTTTTCCTTAATCCATTCAAACATTTGCAATGGAGTTTTCATCTTGTTTTTACGTCCGAAGTAAGTTGGACATTGGGAAACAACTTCAATAAATGAGAAACCGTCATTTTCCAAACCTTTTTGAATAGCTTTGGATAATTGAAGAGGATGTGTAGTGGTCCATCTAGCAACATAAGATGCGCCAGCGGCACTTACAAGTTCAGCTAAATTAAATGGCATGTCTCTTGAACCGTAAGGTGCAGTTGTACCAAAGCTTCCTTTTGGGGAAGTTGGACTGATTTGACCACCAGTCATACCATAAATATTATTGTTGATACAAATTACAGTAAGATTAATGTTTCTTCTTGCAGCATGAATCAAATGATTTCCACCAATGGATGCTGCATCCCCATCACCAGTGAATACAACAACATCCAAGTCAGGGTTTCCAACCTTTAAACCAGTTGCAAAGCTTAAAGCTCTTCCATGAGTAGTGTGGAGTGAATCGCATTTTGCATAACCTGGGATTCTTGAGGAACAACCGATACCTGAAACCATAGCAACATTTTCAAAATCAATATCGGTTCCTTCTAATCCTTTAAAGAATGTGCTCATAACAGTACCGTTTCCACAACCTGGACAGAATATGTGTGGCAATCTTTCTTCTCTAAGATATTTTTTATATGGGCTTTCCTTTTCTACCATTTTACCACCTATCCATTAATCTCCTTAATCTTATCGTAAATTTCATCAGGCTTATGAAGGATTCCTCCAATCTTGCCAATCAAGTGAACGTTAGCTTCACCATGTGCTGCCCTTTCAACTTCATGAACAATTTGTCCTAAGTTCATTTCAGGAACAATTATGTCGCTTGCAGTTTTAGCGATTTCAGCAATTTCCTCTTCTGGGAAAGGCCATGGAGTGTCAATTTTAAGAGATCCTACTTTTATGCCTTCTTCTCTTGCCTTTTTCATAGCAGCTCCAACAGAACGGTATGGGGAACCGCAAGAAACAATGACAATGTCTGCATCATCACAATTTTCCTTTTTAACTGAACAGATATCTTTTCTGTGCATTAAAACCTTATTGCATAATCTTTCAACCAATTTGGTATGGGTGTCTGGATCGTTAGTGTCTGGATAACCTCTTTCATCGTGAGTGAGTCCAGTGACGTGAATATTGAATCCATCACCAAAAGCAGGCATAGGGGTAGTTCCATCGCAAGGTGCATCAAATGGCAAGTATTGGCCATCTACCTTTTCAGGTCTTTTACGAGTTACAATTTCAATATCATCAGGAATTATCAATTTTTCTCTCATGTGACCTACAACTTCATCAGCAAGAACGGTAACAGGAACTCTGTACTCTTCAGCCAAATTAAAAGCCTTGATGGTAAAATCAAAGAATTCCTGAACAGATGATGGTGCTAAAGCAATAGGCTCATAATCACCATGAGAACCCCAACGAACTTGCATCATATCTGCTTGAGCAGACATTGTAGGTTGACCAGTGGATGGGGAACCCCTTTGAACATTGATAATTACAATTGGAGTTTCAGTAATGAATCCGTAACCTATATTTTCCTGCATTAAGGAAATACCCGGACCGGAAGTGGCGGTCATTGCTTTCATACCACTCCATGAAGCTCCGATGATAGCACCAGCAGATGCAATTTCATCCTCCATTTGAACAAAAGATCCACCATATTTTGGAAGCAAAATAGACATTTGCTCTGCGATTTCAGTAGATGGAGTAATTGGATAACCTGCAAAGAATCTGCAGTTTGCAGCTATTGCACCTAATGCGCAAGCTTCATTTCCTTGAACAAAACGCTCTTCCACCATTTATTCCACCTCTTTTTCAACATAAATAGCTTGATCTGGACATGATAATTCGCATAAGCCACATTTAGTGCAACCTTCCTCATGTTCTGGGAAAGGAAGGTAAACATTTTTTGTGTTTACTTTGTCAGATTTTGAATAAACATTTTTAGGACAAGTAGCTATACAAATATCGCATCCTTTACAAAGCTTGGAATCTATAATAATCATTAAATCATCTCACATTCTTTGTATAGTTTGAAAAATATTAGTTCAAATATTAAAATAAATACCTTATCGCTATTGTTTACCTTAAGATATAAATCATAATAATATTATATATAGCCTTATTTATTTAAATAATTTAGTATAATTAAGCAAAATTATTAGACTTTTTTAATCATGTGAAAAATAATTTGAAAATAGAAATTAAATTAAAAGTAAAAAAAGAACTAAAGTAATGATAAAAAGTAAAAAAAGGATTAAAGTAATGATTAAAATTAAAAAAAGGATTAAAAAAAGGAGTTGTAAGATTATTCTATAATCTCTTCAACAAACATTAAAGGGTAGTTAAGCTCTTCTATGAATTTGATTCTTATAACTGCCAAAACATCGTCCACTTTTGAATAGATTTTTACATCAAGCATATCTCCACTTAATGAAGTGTATTCAAATTCAGTCATGGCATTATCCAATCTATCCAAATCAATGGAAACTTCAACCTTTTCAATGCAAGGCTGCAAAGCGAAAGATTCTTCCATAGCTTTTTCTAAACTTGCAATATTTGTTTTATTGAAAGGAGTTCCTACAAATTGATGGAATAAAGCTCCCATACTAATGGCCCCTTCAAATATTGCTCTTTCCCTATTTGAAATATTAGAAAAATATTCTTCTTTAGCGCCCATAAAATACCTCTAAATAAATCAATTAATTCAATCCTTTAATTATATTATAATTATCCTAGAATTTAAAATATAAATTCATCCTACTAATTTACTCCCATCAAACTATTTAGCCATCCTAATTGATCTGCCCAGACCTGTGAGGATATTGGGAAAATACAGAAATACGCAAGAACAATTGTAATGGCTATGACAACTGCCAAAATGATTTTCCTCTCTTCAGCAGGAGTGAAATATGCTACAATTAAACCTAAAATCAAGAATCCTGCAGTAATTAGCCAAGCCCAATGTGCTTGAGGATTTTGTTCTAACACTGTTTCATTGATAGGGCTTATTGAGTCTAATTCAGCAGTTACAACAAGCCTTTGAGCAGATGAACCTATTGGGTGACATGTTACCAAGTACAAATCCTGATTATTTACATCATTTACATGACTTTCATTTAAATCTAGGAAATTAGTCGGTGCAATTATTTCAGATCCCTTGACAGTGTAATTCACTTCACCGATTCCGGGCCATTCCAAACTGACAACATCTCCTTTTTTAAGAGAATCTAAACGTAAAAATGGGGACCCTTGCAATGTCCTATGCCCATATAAAACGGTATCCCCCTTAGTTGGAATATTGGAAGTCTCATCAATATAAACCCCTTGGGATATTGAAACATTGTTGATCTTCTCAAAAACCCCTATAGCAGGGATTACAACAACTGATGCATTAACATCCTTAGATTCTGCAACTTGTTTATATGAAAAGTAATTAACTTCAGTTAAAGCATATAAACCTATAATCAAAAAAGCAATAATGACAATAATTGTTGTAGGCTTTATAATTTTCTTTATATCCATAAAAATCATCAACAAATTAACTAATTTTAATTAAATGACTTAATTAAATAACTAAATAAAAACTTAAATATTAATTCTATACTTTTATCTATTTTTCATATTTAATAAATTTATAATATTCGATTTGAAAAGATTTGTTAAAGGATTTGTTAAAGGATTGGTGGAGATGAGATAAATAGATTATAAGAAATCTAAAGATTGATTTTGATATAAATTCTCATAATATGTCTCGTTTAACTCATCCACCACCCAATTAGGTGCAAAATCTGTAGGAATTGCTAAAATCAAATTATCCATATTGTTAATAACAAAATTTACATCAGATTGAGGCACTTCCAAAAGAATAATATATTCAGAATCCAAGTCTCCTAAATTGGACATTCTCTCAAAATTTGATAATCTGACTCCATAATTCATCAAATAAGAGTCTAAGACATTATTATCACTTTTTGAGTTTAATACTGATGATTTAAGAAGTTCTTCAACATCACTTGAATAGGAAACAGTGTTTTCAAAAGGTTTTGTTTCATTTCCCTTAATGACTGTTTTTGATTTGGAAACAGTGCTATCCACCAAACCGCTATCTTTAGAGCGCAAGATTGCCAAAACAGTTGCACCACTTACAATCGGATCCCTTTCTCTCTCTTCCAAAGTGCCATTAAGTGTTTCATTTGATGGAATTGAACTTAAATTATTGCTTATTTCTTCATTTTCACTGAAGTCCTCATCTTCACCGACATCTTCATTGGCATATGAATAGTCAGAATCGTTATCACTTAATGAGTAAACATCAACAACTGACCCTACAGAAATCAATCCTGCAGTAGCTTGAAGTCTTGAAAGTGAAATCGGCACAATAACCGTATTGACCTTTTCAAACTGAACATTCGATAAGACCTTAGCATCATTGTCCTTAACAAAATCATTTGCATCTTTAACAGACATTATAATATTCTTATTTTCACCATAAGACATCATTATCCTGCCAAAATCGTCCTTGCAAGATACAATTTTAGAGCTATGATAGATTCTCCAATCCTTAGTGGCATATCGCAAAACATCAATTGACTTGATTTCCTCAATATCATAAGCCTGATTGATTCTATTTTCCAAAGTGTAAGCATTATCATTAACCTCCAAAGGCCCTTTATACAATGCATTCAACTCATTCAGTTTTGAATTTTTCTCTAAATTCAATTCATTCTGAAACGGCTGATAAACAAAAAAATAGAATATTGATGAAAGCAATACCAGAATTATTAGAAAAATAGTTATCTTAGCAAATGATGACTTTGAGGAATCCTTTTGATTCAATAGATTAGTCTTAAATCGTAACAACTCATTTTTAATAGTTTTCTTATCCTGACCTTCATTTTTTCCTTTGTTTAACTCATTTAAACCATCTGGAAATCCACCATCTTCCTCATCAGAATCATTAAAACCTTCAGGATTAGAGTAGATATATTTAGCATATTTCTCATCAACCCCATATAAATCACCAGCAGCATTAGATTGGTTCTTAGATTTAAACTCGTCATTATAAAATCCAGAATTGGAAGGAGAATTTGAATTGTTTTTTAAGGGTGAACTTTCAGGGATTATGGAATCAAAACTTGGAAAATGTGATGAATCCGCTTTTTCATTTTTCGTTTGCAAATCTGATTTATCTTTTTCTCCTTTTTCTCCGAAATTTTCTAATTTCAATTTAAACTTATCATTCTTAAACAAATTAAATCGATTTTTTCGATTAGTCATAGTTATCAAACCTGGAATGGAATGAGATAAAATAAGTAGAAAAAATAGGTTTGAAAAATGAAATTACATAAGTTTTAAACTCAATTTGTAAAAATAGCTTGAAAAAAATAAAAATAATAAAAAAAGAAGAATTGAAATAATAAATCAGAAAAAAAAAATATTAAAAAAAATTAAAAAGTGAAAAATGAAATTTTAAAAAATCATTAAATTAAATCATTAAATAAAACAATTATAAGATTTAATGAATTTACTCCTCTTCCACTTCACCAGTGCTAATGCTTAATAATTTTTCTTCCTTTTCTTCCTTTTCATCTTCTGCTGCTTTGCTTTCGCCAATAATTTCTCCAGAAGAAACTTGGTTAATAGATTCTTTCATTGATTTGACAGCATCTTTTGCAGAACTTAAGGAAACACTAAGTCTATTAGCGGTTATTTCTCTAACTTGTCCAATATTTCTGTTTACGTTTTCTGGAGTTAAAGCCTCTTCAGTATCAATGAAGAACTCTAAGAATGTCATAAACATGTAAACCAATGATAAAACAAACAATGCTAAAGCCGGAATATTTACAGCACCTATGGATACATTAATAGGTAAAAGCAATATGAGTATCATTAATGCTCCAAATCCAATCACATAATAATTGTCAACTTTAGGATATCTGATTGTACTGATCATTAAATAAGCTGCAAATAACATCAATATAGCAGCAACTCCAACGTTAAATAAACCGCTGAGGTAATAAGTAGCTATGATAATAGCTGTACCTGGTATTGGGAATCCCACGAATCCATGGTAATTAATTTTATCTGAAATTACATTGTAACGGGCAAGTCTTAACATACCGCAAACAAGTGTTAAAACAGCTACAATTGCCATTAAGTATCCTGCCCAGTCAGATATTCCTAATCCCATATAATATAGAAGGATTGAAGGTGCAACACCAAAAGATACTATGTCTGCTAAAGAATCAATATTTTTTCCAAAACCAAATTTATCATCACGATCAAGTTTTCTTGAAACCCATCCATCTACAGAGTCAAAAACAACTGCAACAAGTATGCATAATGATGCATATGTTAAATGATTATCAATAACCATTAAAATAGCTAAAAATCCAAATACCAAATTCAATATTGAAATGACATCGGGAACAGCTAAAAAATATCCCATTCCTACACTTTTTAATCTCATAATTTGACTCCAAATAATATTTTAAATAAACTCCCTTATTAATTTTTTCAAAAAACGATTAATTGTTTTCTAAATCAATATTAAATAACAATACATTAGTAAAAAGTAATTTAATTAAAAAATTTAACTAATTTTGAAAAAATAAACTCAAATTAGCATTTTTAATTAAAATAAAAATTTTTAAGTAAAGTAACCTTTTTAATATGAATTCAATTTTTTATTGTAAAATAATATTTCTAATGATAGTGAATTTTCTTTAATGAATCAAATTCACAATTTCATTATTCATTTTTCATTAGAAAATAAACAATTTATACAAATTTCAATATTATATTAATAATATTTTAAATCCATTATTTAAATATTACTTTAAATATTACTCAATAGTATTTAATATATTCTATTATCTTATATTTAATTTTTTTTAAAAAAAATGAAAAATAATCTTTTAAAAACAAAATTTTATATTATAATAATGAGATATATTAAAATAGTATAGTATTAAAATTCTTGGTTTTAAGTGAAAAAAGTAATAATAAATCATGATTTTATGAATATATAAAATGAAAATAAGTCAAAAATTAATTTAAACTCTATTAAGTGATCATATGATTGAAGACCGAATACAAATTCTCAGAAGAGCTGCAAAGGTTTCCTCTAGAGAGAACAATGAACATGTATGGTGTGTCATCGCAGGTAATGAAAAGCTAGTTGATGATATAGCATACCAAGCAATCACAGCTAAAGATAGAGTTCAAATTTTATTTAGGGAATCCATTAAGATTTTAGACAAATACACTTCAAAAAGATTTGACTGCATAATGCTAAAAGGAGAAACACTGAAAATCAGTGAACTTAGAAACAGATGCAATGAGAAAGGAGGCGCATCTGTAGAGATAACTAATGTGCATATTAAGGAAATGCCTAATTTGTTGGTAATCGTTGGTCCCGAAGAGTCAATGAAATCTTTTAATGGAGAAACCAATAGGCAAAATGCAAAAATAAACATTTTAGCTGAAGATCATACAAGCAGTTTCATTAAGGCTGAACTTAACACCAGATTTAAATTACCATCCTTTTTAAGAAATACAGTGACACCAATACTTGATATGAGTGATGTCGTTTTATCTGCAATCTTGGTTTCAGTAATAGATGAAGAAAACATTGAGCGTGTTAAAGAAATCAGCCAAAACAATAGCCTATTTGGAATTGACTTAAAGAAGACAATCCAAGATAAGGAAAAGCAAAGAATAGTTGAGGTTGAAGAAAAAGATAAAGCAGAACCTCAAGAGGAAAGCAAGCCAGAAGAAAACACCAATCCAGACAACACTAATCCAGACAACACTAATCCAGACAACACTAATCCAGACAACACCCTAGAAACTCAAGAAGAAGATAAAACCCAAGAATAAATTTAGCTTTTTTGAGCAATTACTATGTTAAATCCTTTTTTCTGACTATTTTTATATAATTATTAAAATTTTTTCATAATTTTATACAAAAACTTATTATTAATAAAAATTATAAATAATTATTGTTATAAACATTAATTAATTACTTTTTGAATAATTAATTGAATATATCAATTTAATATACCAATTAAAATCAATTCAAAAATGTAAATTAATTAACAGAACAATAAAATCAATTAAATAATTTATTAAAAATTTTTTAAATAATTTAATTTTATTTTATCAATGGAGGAATAACTTTGAGTATTTTCGGAAATGAAGACGCTATTGAAATTGAACCAACCAGAGTTGTTAAGAATAGTTTAGGTATTGATTTAGGTACCTTAAACACCGTAATCGCAAAACCATCAGGAGATAAATTTGACTTATACCAAATTCCTTCTGTAGTTGCTGTTAAAAAGGATGACCCTTCTGCAGTGCTTGCTGTTGGAGAAGAAGCTAAAAAAATGTTAGGCAGAACTCCAGAAGACATTGTTGCAGTAAGACCACTTAAAAAAGGAGTAATTGAAAACGTTGCACAAGCACAAGCATTACTCATCAGAGCTATGGAAATTGGTATTAACGAAGGAGAAACTGTAGGAAGAATCGTCATTGGAATTCCTGGAGACGCTTCTGAAGTAGAAAAGAATGCTGCTGAAGAAATAGGTAGAAAGGCTGGTGCTGAATACGTATTAGTAGTCAGTGAAGGTTTAGCTGCAGCTATTGGTGCAGGATTACCTATTGCAGAACCAAATGGAACCATGGTAATTGATATTGGTGCAGGATCTACTGATTTAGTTGTTATTTCCCTTGGTGGAATCAACGATATTGAAACCGTAAGAGTCGGTGGAGACGACATTGATAATAGAATCGTAGAATTGGTTGCAGAAAAATACAATGTTGCAATCAGCATTCACGATGCAGAAGCTGCAAAAATGGAAATCGGAATGATCCATTGCAGTGAAGAATTTGAAAACTTAAGTTATGAAGTTATTGGTAAATCCTTAGAAACTAACAGACCTAAAAAAGTTGTAATTGATTCAATGTTAGTTGCAGATGCAGTAGAACCAATCATCCAAGCAGTTGTTGGTGGATTAAACATCATCTTAGAAAGATTACCTGCAGAATTGATGATGGGTGTTTACAAAAATACTGTAGCAGTAGGTGGAAGTTCCAGATTAAGAGGTCTTAAAGAAAGAATTTTCGATGAATCAGACATTCCAATCCAAATTTCTGATGACCCTATGACTGTAGTCGCAAAAGGAACTGCAATCGTAGCTGCTGAACCATTAGCTTTAGAACCGGAAGTACGTTTAAAAGCTATGAAATAAATTTAAACAATTTCAAGCGTTATTAATACGTATAATACTATGGATTGTCTTTACAATCCATAATATTCCTTTTAACACCAAATAATCAACACCATCAAAATTACTTCTTTTAAACTTTAATGAATCTTATTTTATAAAAATTAATAAAACTGATATCGTAATATTTATAAAACTAAATAAAAACTAAATAAAAACTAAATAAAAACTAAATAAAAACTAAATTAAAACTAAATTAAAACTAAATAAAAACTAAATTAAAACTAAATTAAAACTAAATTAAAACTAAACTATTTAAATAATAAAACTGGATTTAATAATATGGATACACTAGGATTAGATGAAGCTGGAAGAGGTCCTGTTTTAGGCCCTATGGTTATGGCAGGTATTGTAATACCTGAGAAAAAAGAAAAGATCATTGAAAGAATGGGCGTGAAAGATTCTAAAAGATTAACTCCTAACAGAAGAGCAGTCCTATATCGTAAGTTAACTAAAATGTTCGATTATGAAACAGTGGTAATTACTGCAAAGGATATTGACACTTTAAGGGCAAAAGGAATAAATCTTAATCAAATAGAAAAATTAGCTATGAAAAAAATCATAAATACTCTTCGAGCAGATAGAATCATCATAGATGCTTTGGATGTAAAGGAAGGAAGACTTCAGGAAGAAATGGAAGAATATGTAGGCCATAGCTGTGAAGTCATTGCAGAACATAAGGCAGATGATAACTATCTTGCAGTTGGAGCAGCTTCAATCATTGCAAAAACAAAAAGGGACATGATTATTGAAGAAATAAATAAGCAGTACATCAGGTCTACCAAGGACAGAGATGGAATCGGTTCAGGTTATCCAAGCGATCCAAAAACCAAAAACTTCTTGAAGAAATTTAAATACGATGAAATGCCAGATTTCGTTAGAAGAAGTTGGGGAACAGTCCAGAAAATAAAAGAAGCCGAAGAGGCTGAAAAATTAGAATAAGTTAAACTAAAATTTTTCAATACAAAAAAATATAAAAATAAAAAAAATCCAATTTACCTAAATAAATTGGAAAGAATTTTGGTCAAGGTTTTTAGCCGAAGGCTAAAAAGCTTGGGGATTTATTCTGGATTGAAACCAGCGATTTTCCATTTTCCATCAAATATTGCTGCAACTGAAGAAACAGGATTTTCAAATTCAGCAAATGCACCTTCATCGAAAATGAACTTACATGCAGCATCAGGAGTTTCTGCAGCGAAAACAACATCTTCAGGAGTGTTTTTCTCATAAGTGGAAATGAATTGAGCTTTACCATCTTCTATTTTTTCAACTAATATTTTACTGTCAGTAACAATACCAATATAAGCTTCAAAATCATCTTCATTTCCTTTAACTACTGCAGCAATTCTTGGAGTGTTGTAATCATCCTTTTCATAATCCATAGTGATTAATGAATATGCCATTGCATCCCTAATGTTCATTCCAATAGCTATCTTATCTGCAATAGGATTGGTTTGGGAACCGTTTGAAATAATAGCAATGTCGCCTACTGTTTTTACACAATCATAAGCGATATAAGAGTTTTTGAAAATATCAGTTTCAAATCCTTCCTTTGGAATGATAGCTGCTTCATCTTCAAGAACCTTTACTTGTCTGTTTGGAAAAGATCTGCTTGAAACTCTATAAGCAACATATGGTTTTCCGTCTTCTGTTTTTCCTGCTGAAATAATTCTGCCTAAATACATTGTTTTACCCCAATTAACTATAAGATTAATTATTTAAAAATTTAAAAATTTAAAATTTATAAATTAAAAAAATAAAAAAATGAAAAATCATATTTTAAAGTATGAAAATATGAAAAATTTGAAAAAATTAAAAAATTGAAATAATAAATAAAATTTAAAATCATTCTGGACTATGAACTGCCTCTTGAGGGCTCATTCCAGAAGGCGCTTGAATATATATCGCATGTTCGCTCGTTTTAATCTGAACATCACCTTGGTCAAGCACTCTTGCATGAACACCAATAGCATTTCCTCTTATCTCAGAAGACATATCTACTCCATTTACAACAACTTTCTGAAGTCCTGCAACCGGCAGCAAATAATATTCTGCATCTCCAGTAGTGTCAGTCATGTTTGGCTTTCCAGTGCCTGTTCCAGTGTCATCACCAGTGACAGATGCAGCACCGAAAGTACTGGTCACCACTAAAAAGATAAGTAAAGTAAATAAAATGTCAATAAAAGGAACTAGCTTGATTTCAGGTTCATCCCGATTCATCTTTTCCTTATGACGCTTAATGTCAATTGCCAATTTAACAGCTCCTTGATTATTGTCTTAATTTACTTTCAGTAATTTCAGATTTTACATCACATTTTTCCAATATGATGTTACTTATACTCTTTTCAAGCATGCTTGGCTTAAAGGAAATTTGAATATTAGAATAAGGATCAGAGATTTCCTTTACACTGACAATGCCCTCTGCTTCCTGAAGCGCTTCAATCACACAAGGCAATTTTTCATAAACTCTGATTTTAATTACCGCATAACTCCAATTAGTCATTTTGGTAGCTAATTCAATCTTATCCATTTCCGCATCAATCAAACCTTTGATATAAGTGTATAACGGCATAAGAACAATAGCTACAGTTAAACCTGCAATAGTAGTGATAAGAGCAATGTAAATACCTTCTGCCATAGCTGCAGCATCAGGATTTACACCTAAATTCTTAAAGGTCATCCAAATACCTAATACAGTACCGATCAATCCTAAGAAAGGAGCAAGCTCAATAATGGTTTTTAATGCACTGATACCATTGGTCATTTTTGAGAGCTCGACGATAAAAATCTGCTCCATACTTTCTTCAACTTCTATCTTGTTTTTATAACCGATTTTCAATGCTTCAGACATGATTCTTGAAACAGGGTTTTTATAGTGACTGATATTTTTTAAAGCTTCAATAGCTCCACCTTGTTCCATAGATGAGGTAATTGTCCCCATAATCTCTGTAGCATCGATTTTACTTATTTTTCTAAGGTAAAATATCTTTCTTATAGATATTAACAGACCATAGATACCAAGCAAAAGAATTATATAAGTGATAACTCCCCCACTTTGGAGCATCTCCATAATCATGTCAAATCCATTAATAAGACTTTCTATAATCATAATATCCTCTAAAGAATTAATTAATAATTAAATAATCTGATAAATTAATAATAAATCTAATAAATTGATAATAAAAGTGATTATTAATTATACTAATAATAAATTTATTATTTTTAATATAAAAGCATATTGTTAATTTTTTAAAAAAATAAAGCATTATTTCTAATTTTTTAAAAAAATTTTAGTGAATATCAATAGTTTTTTATATTTTATTAATAAAAAGTTTAACTATGACTTTAAAATTATATGGATTGAAAGAAATTCCTTTAGTTAAAAAAGGAGACAATATAGCAAAGATAATTGAAGAGGATTTGGAAAAGGAGAATATTGCTCTTGAAGATGGAGATATTTTGCTTATTGCTGAAACATTGATTTCCAAGGCTGAAGGCAACTACATTAAAATTGATGAACTGGAACCTAGTGAAGAAACAATAAAAATTGCAAAAGAATGCAAAAAAGATCCAAAACTTGTTGAAGCGATTTTACAGGAATCAAATGAAATCGTTGCAGTTGGACCTAATTTCATTGTCACTGAAACCAAGCATGGATTTGTTTGTGCAAACTCCGGAATAGATGAATCAAATGTGGAAGAAGGGTTAGCAACTCCAATGCCTAAGAATCCTGACTTATCTGCAAAGGAAATAAGAGAGTACTTGGAAGAAAAAACTGAAAAGGAAATTGCAGTAATCATTACTGACACTCAAGGAAGAGCATTTAGAGTAGGTGCAATTGGAACAGCTATTGGCTGCTCAGGAATCAATCCTCTTTGGGTAAGAATCGGCGAGGAAGACTTGTTCGGCAGAGCTCTTGAAACAACTGAAGTTGCTACTGCAGATGAGCTTGCAGCAGCTGCATCCTTATTGATGGGACAAGCAAACGAAGGAATTCCTATCGTATTGATTAGAGGATTTGCTGCATTTGACCATCTTAGAGACACTGAAGCTGGAATAAAACCTTTGCTTAGACCTAAAGAGTTTGATGTATTTAGAAAATAGATAAGAATATAACATTTTTACAAATATTGATTTTTATTTTTGAGTGTTGAATATTCTTGAATTGTGAATATCATTGAAATTGGAATAATTTTGAGTGTTAATATGGTGGAAATTAATTTCAAATGTGAAAACTGTGATTTTTCATTTTTAGATAAGAATTTAATATTCTATTTAGACACAGATTTAGATGATTTAGAATCCATTTTAGATTTCTATTCTAAAGACAAAAAGGATGAAGGAAATCATTTAGAACTTATTGAAGATAGTCACAATAAGGAAAATTCAGATAAGATGACTAAATCCTTAATTTCTGGTTTTCTTTATGAAAACTATTGTCCAAATTGCAATGAATTAATTAAAACCTATGTTCCTGAAGACAATGATCTTTTCACTCAAGAAGAGATTGAAAGAATATTGACTAAAGAAATTTCTAAAAATCTTGATAATGAAAAAGCGTTTAAAATACTGTTTTTTGATTTTAAAAAGACATTTTACAAGGATAGGCGAAACATTCTTGAAAACAATAATTGCCCTAATTGCAATAGTGAAATGTCTTTAGTAATTTCTGAGAAAACTCCATGCCCTAAATGTGGAGGTCCATTAAAAGAAGAATTTTAAAGTTAAAAATTTAAAAGAAGAATTTTAAAGTTAAAAATTTAAAAAAAGCTAATTTATTAAATTTAATTGATAATAATCTAATGATAATTAAAAAAATATAAAAATCCTATCACAATTAAGATAAAAAGAGTGGAAATCATGATAACTGTTTTTTCTGGAGGCACTGGAACTCCAAAATTGATTCAAGGAATAAAGGAAATTTATCCTGAAGAAGAGATTAGTGTCGTAGTCAACACTGTTGAAAACTTATATATGTCCAGAGGTTATATTGCAGCGGATATTGATACAGTGATGTATACCTTTGCAGATATGATTGATGAGGAATTCTGGTATGGAATTAAAGGGGATACATACATAGTTAGAGAACAGCTAATTGAAATGGGAACTACCGAATTGCTCAGGTTAGGAGATAAAGACAGGGCAACCAAACTTCAAAAAGCAATTTTGCTAGAGGAAGGTTGGACATTGTCAGATATTGTTGAACTCCAAAAGAACAAGTTAGGAATTAAGGCAAGCATAATTCCAATGAGTGATGAGGAATCTGAAATAAGCATTGTCACCAAGGAGCATGGTGAAATTGAGTTCCATGACTTTTTGATCAAATACCAATGCAACTGTGAAGTCCTTGAAGTGAAATATGCTCATGTAAGCCCTAGCCCAAAACTTATTGAAACAATAGAAAAATGTGATAAAGTGATTTTTGGACCATCAAATCCAATCACTTCAATAAGACCGATCATTTCAATAGATGGTGTTGAAGAAGCCCTTAAGGAAAAAGAGGTTATTGCAGTTTCACCATTTGTAGGTAAATCCGCATTCAGCGGACCTGCTGGACAATTCATGAATGCATTTGGCTATGAAACATCTTCAAAAGGAGTAGCTGAACTTTATAAATCCTTCCTAAACACATTGGTGATTGATAACCAAGACGAAGAATTTAAGAAAGAGATTGAAGAGATTGTTCCAAATGTCATCGTAACCAACACTTTTATGAAAACAATTGAAGATAAGATTAATCTTGCAAAAATTGTTTTAGAATAAAATGATTAGATGCCTTAAATTATTATGGAATTATTTGTTAATAAAAAATTAAAAAAAATTATTAAAAATAATTAAAAATAAAAGATTTTTAAAAAAATTACTAATTAAATGCTTAAAGTTTAAATACTAATTTAGTTATAACTAAATATATTACTATTAGGTGAAAATATATGATACAAATGACTTTGATACAAATCGACAATTATGGTCCATGGACAGTTACTCCAAGACCACGTACAGAATCTGACCTTCAAATTTTACAAGCAGAACTTTTTGCAGATGTGCAAAGATTAATAGCTGCTAAAAAAGGTTTAGTTTTCTTTACAAGATTTGATAATTTACTTGCAGTCACAAACGGTCTTAATGAAGAAGACCACATGAGAATTCAAAGATCTATTAGAAACAGATACCCGATTACAATCAGTATGGGTGTAGGAGCAGCAGAAACTGCACACGAAGCTCAAAGATTAGCAACCATTGCACTTCAAAAAGAAGGTGGAGCACAATCTTCAGGAAGAAAAGAAATCTTAGCAATAAACAATTTAATTGAAAACCCAGAAGACAGTTTCGTACAAGCTGCACATATTGACATCAACAGTGTAACTGAAACCTTAACTGATATTGAATCTGCTTTTGATACAAGCTTTATGGTAAACAAAGCACAACATTACTTAATGACTAAACTTAGAGAAAAAGGCGCATTATTATTCTTCATTGGTGGAGACAACTTCATGTCCCCATGTAATGGATTAAGTGAAGATGACCTTACTCAAATTCTCAAAGAGATTGATGAAGAAATTGGAATCGGCCTCAAAGCAGGTATCGGTAGAGCAGACAATATGGAAGATGCAGCATATATGGCTGACATCGGACTTGAAATAATTCGTGCAGGAAATAATAAAGATTGGATTCATGTAATAGAAGAACTTTAAATAAATCTTATTTTCACTTAATTAACTTTTCTTTTTATTTCCATTTTTTTATTTTTATTATACTTTTTTAAACTATTTTTATAGATGATTACAATTATTAGAATATTAAAATAATTAGATAATTAGAATAATTAGAATAATTAAAATTATCAAAACTTAAGGAAGTGTTAACATTAAAGTACTTGCACCAATGGCAGGAATAACAAATGCAGAATTTGCAATGAAACTTATACCTTATGGATTTGACACAGTCACTATTGGAGGATACAATACAGATAACGAGTCAATAGACGCTTGTGAGAAAATCATAGCCAGAGGCAGGAAAGAGTTCAATTACCCTAAAGAAGAAATTTATGAAGTAATTGAAAATGAAGTAAACACAATTAAAGATAGTTTTGATGTAACAGTCAGTGCAAACTTGAGAGGAACCACTCCAGATTCACTGATTGAAATCAGCAAAATAAAGAACTTGGACATCATTGAAATCAACTGTCATTGCAGACAGGAAGAGCTTGTTGCAGTTGGCTGTGGGCAAAGTATGCTACTTCGACCAGACTTGGAAGATTACGTAAAAGAAGTTGTCAAAAAATCTAAATCAAAAGTTTCAATGAAAATGAGAGCAAATGTCGAAGGTGTTGACAACCTTGAAATAGCAAAATTAGCTGAAGAATGTGGAGTGGACTATTTGCATATTGATGCTATGAAAAAAGGAGTTAGAGATGCTGATTTTGATTTAATAAAACAAATAGCAACCCACACCAATATTTTCATTATTGGAAACAACTCAATCAATTCCATTGCACAGGCAGAAAAAATGTTAGATGCAGGGGCAAATGGAATTTCAATAGCTAGGGCCGCGATTAGCGGAAAATTAAATTTTGATTTGAATGAAATTGAAATTTAATTAGTGTTACTTTTTTAAATCTATTTCTTAATCTATTTCTTAATCTATTTTAAATCATAATCTACTTTTTATTTCACCTATTTTTAATCATTTCCCATATTCCAAAAGACAAACTATATATTAAATGTTATGAATATATATTCATAATAAATATATATTCATAATGAATTTGTTTTAGGGTTCATTAAAATATAGATCCAATAGTAAAATATTTAAGGAGAGAATAAATGGTTAGGCCAAAGATAGAAAGGAGAATTGTGAAAAAACCTGATTACTCTTGCCTAAAGCATGGAGATGTGTTGGAAAATGATCAAGATGCTATTAAAATGAATCTTGATGAATTTGAAGCAATCCGATTGGGAGATTATCACAATATAAAGCAAAAAGAGGCAGCAGAATTAATGGGAATATCACAGCCAACATTCCATAGAATCATTAACTCTGCAAGAAAAAAGACAGCAATGTCTTTAATTGAAGGTAAGAAGATTGAAATAAACAATGAAAACTTTCAAGCAGAAGAAAAGGTATATATCTGCAAGGATTGTGGATTTCAATGGAATAATCCCAAAAAGGAATACACAAACTGTCCTGACTGCAAGTCTCAAAACATTGAAATAATTAAAAATGATTTGGAAAGCAAATCATCTGCTCCGCAAATCTTCAATGTACCCGAAGCTTCAAAATATCCTTTGAATGAGAGACGTTCTTTTGGAGGTTCAGGAAGTGGAAGAGGACCATCAAAAGCATGCGAATGTCCGAACTGTGGTTACATAGCACCTAAGATTAGGGGATTCCCATGCAGAAACATAAAATGTCCTGAATGCGGAACACCATTATGCGGTTCGAATCATAAGGAAAACTAATTGAAGACTAATGAAAAATTGAAAAAATTGTAAAAATATCAAAATTTATATTAATAATATCGTTTAAAAATAATATACATATAATTTAATAAATTAATATTTGATAAAATCAATATATTTTAATAAATAAAATATGATAAATTAAAAAAAATAAATCATAATTACAACTAATTATCAAGGTGGGCTTATGTCTTTCATAACTTTAAAAAATATTAATAAGTCATTTAATGGGGAACCAGTTCTCAAAGATATTAACTTAACAATAGAAGAAGGTTCTACATTAGGTATTCTCGGTAGAAGTGGTAGTGGAAAATCTGTTTTAATCAACATGTTAAGAGGTACTAAAGAATATGCTCCAGACAGTGGGCAAGTACTCTTTGACTTAGCAATTTGTGAAAATAAAAAATGCTTGCATGTTGAACCTGCTTCAAAAGCTGGCGAAAAATGTCCGGAATGTGGAGCTGAATTGAAAGCAAAAGAAATTGACTTTTGGAATGCTGACAGATTGGAAAAGGCAGCAATCAGAAGAAGAATTTCCATTATGCTTCAAAGAAACTTTGCATTGTACGATGAACAAAGCGTAATTGAAAACGTATTGAATGCAATGGGTGACGAAGGCAGATACGAAGAAGAGAATATCTACAATGCTATTGACTTATTGGAAATGGTACAAATGAGTCACAGGGTTACTCACATTGCTCGTGACTTAAGTGGAGGAGAAAAACAAAGAGTAGTACTTGCAAGACAATTGGCTAAAAACCCAATGTTGCTTTTAGCTGACGAACCAACAGGTACCTTAGACCCACAAACTGCTGAAAAACTTCACCAAACCTTGATTGAGGGGGTAAAAGATGAAGGAATCAGTATGGTAATCACTTCCCACTGGCCAGAAGTTATGAATCAATTAGCTGACGATGCAATATGGTTAGACAAAGGGGAAATTATCGAACATGGCCACCCAGATGTCATAGTTCCAAAATTCCTTGAAACCGTTCCTCAAGCTGAACAAGTTGAAAAAGTTGAGCACACCGAAGAGATAATTAGAGTGAAAGACATTAAAAAGCATTACTATTCAATTGAAAGAGGAGTGGTTAAAGCTGTAGACGGCGTAAGCTTAACAATTAACCAAGGAGAAATATACGGTATTGTTGGACTTAGTGGATCTGGAAAAACCACCTTAACCAGAATGATGATTGGTTTGACTGAACCAAGTTCTGGAGAACTTGAAATCAAGTTAGGTGATGACTGGATTGACATGAAAAAACCAGGCCCATTAAACAGAGGACGTGTAACTCCATACTTAGGTTTATTACACCAAGAATACTCATTATATCCTCACAGAGACATTTTAGGAAACTTAACTGATGCGATCAGTTTGAACTTGCCTGCAGAATTTGCAAAAATCAAGGCAGCACATATTCTTGAAACTGTAGGATTTGAAAAGGAAAAATCCATGAGCATCTTATCCAAATGGCAAGATGAATTAAGTGGAGGGGAAAGACACAGAGTCGCTCTTGCACAAGTGTTAATCAAGGAACCTAACATTGTTGTATTGGATGAACCAACAGGTACAATGGACCCAGTTACAAGAATCATTGTAACCAATTCCATCTTAAAGGCAAGAGATGAATTGGACCAAACCTTTGTAATCATTTCCCACGATATGGATTTCGTATTGGATGTATGTGATAAGGCAAGCTTAATGAGAGGAGGAAAACTCCTCAGTACCGGAACTCCAGAAGAAATCGTTGCAGAATTAACTGGTGAAGAAAAAGCGGATATGATTAAAGATCACTAATCTTTTTCTTTTCTTTTTTATTTTTTTATTAACTTACTTTTTTTATAAATTAACTATTTTTTGTAGATTACAATTAAAAATTTGCTAACATGAATTTTACAACTATTTTTAAAGATTTTCAACTATAATTAAAAACTTATATTAATATAAACAAACAAATTTAATAATGTTATATTAATTATTAATTTAATTAATTATAATGTGATTTCATAAATCAAAAATTCATTTATTAAAAAATTAAAATTATTTTATATTTATTATTTACAAGTAGAGGAAAAATTATGGCATGGGAAAATTCACCGTCACATATTTGTAGAGGAGGAGATGTAAGAGGACTCGCATTCTGTTGTCCTCCTGTAAAACCTTGCCCTATTATGGGTGCTTTAAAAGAAGTTGGATTGACTCCTCAAGAATTCTTAGACATTAAGCAAAAATTTGCAAGAGAAACTAGATTAGGCGAAGGTCCTGCAACCTGTTTTGGATCACTCGTATGGTGTTGTAAAACTTCAAAACCTTGTCCTTTGAGAGACATGACCTTAAACCAAATAGGCATGAGCGAAGATGAATATATGAATCTCAAAAAGGAATTGTCTGAAGTGATTTTAGCAGCAGGAACACCACCTACATCAAATGAAGCGGTATTTGCACTTTCACAAACCTTTGACATAAGTGAAGCAGAAGCTGAAAAAGTGCTTGCAGACTGTAACAATGACTTAAGAATGGCTGTAAAATTATTAAAACTTAAACAATTGGAAGAGAAATAAACATTTCATCTAAACTTATCCAATCTTTAAATCAATTGAATTAAAAATAAATGATGTGATATTATGGGAAAAACTTCTCTTTTCTTTGAAGTTGAAAAGAAGAATGTCTTTATTTTAGGCACAGGAGAGGTAGCTACAAGAAGAGCACATCGCTTTTTAGATAAAGGAGCTAATGTAATATTGGCAGGAAATTCAATTGATGAGGAATTGACTAGAAAAGGAGCTATTTTAACACCTTTAAAAGACCTTGATGAAATGGTTAAATGGAGCGACATAGTGATTACCGCAAGCGGTGATGAAAAGCTATGCGAATACATCGCATCCATCAGCCAAGGAAAATTAATCAACAGGGCAGACAAACCTGAAGAAGGGAATATAATAGCACCTACAAGTTTCTTGATAGACGATATAGAGATATCCATTTACACAAATGGGCAAAGTCCTTTAATGGCAAGAGAACTTAGAAAGAAAATACAATCAATCATTACAGAAGAGGATATTCTCGAAATAAAGATTCAAGATCATGCTAGAAAAATACTAAAAGAAAAAACAGACAGTCAAAGATTAAGAAGGGAATATCTTGAGAATATTCTAAAAGATGAAGAAATAAAGCAATCCCTAAAGGAAAATAAATTAGATGAAGCCAAAGGACTTGTAGAAAATCTCATTAACTCTAACTTATCAAAAGAATAGAAATTATTTACCCAATAAAATAAAGGAGACTCAAAATTGATTATCAATATACGTGTAGACCATACACTTGCAGACATAGAAACTATGGAAAAGGTATCAAAAGATTTGAAGGAATTATTTTCTACTTTAAAAGAACAGATTGATGTTAAAGAATATATTGAAATCAATACATGCAATAGATATGAGTATTTCCTTTACACTGACGATTACAATGAACTTGACTTAGACTGTGAAAATGAGTATGTCATAATACAATATAGTGATGAAGCAGTATTGCATTTATTCAGAATGACTTCTGGTCTTGAATCCATGATTATCGGTGAGGACCAAATCTTAGGCCAAGTAAAGGACGCAAAAAGAAAAAGTGAAAGGGAAGGACATTGCGGAAAGAAATTGGATGCCGTCTTTACAAAGGCGATCCATGTTGGCCAAGTCGTAAGAAACAAGACAAAAATCAATCAAGGATCAATTTCCATTGGTTCTGCAGCAGTTGACCTTGCAGAAGAGCATCTTGGAGACTTGCAAGACAAACATGTTCTTGTAATTGGTGCAGGAAAGATGGGAACTCTCGTTGCAAAGGCATTGGCTGAAAAGAACTTGAAAGCTATTTTTGTTGCAAACAGAACTTATTATAAAGCAATTAAACTTGCAGAGGAACTTGATGGAGAAGCAATTCTCTTTGATAATCTGGAAGAAAAACTGCTTAATGCAGACCTTGTAATCAGTTCCACTGGTGCACCACACCCAATTATCAATAAAGAAAGGTTATTAAGAGTATTTGATGAAGAAATACCTGATAAGATGATTTTTATTGACATTGCAAACCCAAGAGACATCGAAGATGATGTGAAGGAAATAGGCATTGACCTGTTTAACATCGATGACTTAAGAGGAATTGCAGAAAAAAATAAAAAGCTTCGTGAAAGGGAAGTCATAGAAGCGGAAAAGATAATCGAAAGTGAGTTTGATTTACTTAAAGAATCCTTCAATTTAATTGAAATAAATTCAATGCTCGGTAGTTTAAGAGAGTCTATGGAAGAGATAAGACAACGTGAGAGTCAAAAAGGCATAGTTAAACTAAATAGTGTAGATGCAAAGGATATAAAAGTCATAGATAAGATGACTCAGTCCATAGTCAATAAAATATTTTATGACATTTCTGAAAACATTAGACAAACAGCAAAAAACAACGAAGAAGATTTCGTAAAAATTTGTGAAATGATTTTAAAAAGAGAACAAGACTAAAGGTCTAAAGAAATAGATTAAAATAAAAAATAGCAGAAAAAATAGATCAAAATAAAAAAAATAGTTGATAAAATTAGAAAATTAAATAATGAAAGGATTTTGATTATTCAAACATTCCTTTTACTTCTTCTTTTTTATATTTATTAAGCTCCAATGCAAAGTAAACATCATCCATTGTTACTTTTTCCTTATCATTTATAATTGCATTGTGAAGAGCAGTTTTCAATATCTTTTCCTTAATGTCCCTACCAGACATTCTTTTGGAAAGCTTGACTAATTTTTCAATATCCAACTCATAATCCATTGGGAATGTATTAAGGTTTAGCTCAAAAATTTCTCTTCTTTCATCATCATTTGGAAGCTTGAATTCGATTTCCTCTTCAAAACGACTTCTGATTGCAAAGTCGATTGAAGACGGGTTATTGGTTGCTGCAATTGTTACAACACCATCATTTGGATTTATTCCATCCATTTCAGTTAAAAGGGAATTTACAATTTCAGAAACATCCCCTCTCAATGATTGGAATGACCTATGCAATGCAATCGCATCGATTTCATCAATGAAAATCAATGATGGGGCAGATTTCAATGCAGTTTCATATAAATCATGAATCTTATTTGCTGCATCTCCAACATGGTCCCCGATTAATGAGGTTGCCTTGACCAAGAATAAGTTGATGTTCAATTCATTTGACAATGCCTTTGCAAGCATGGTTTTACCGGTTCCCGGAAGACCATAGAATAGAACATTCTTAGGAGCCCAATTGCCAAACTTCTCAGGGTCTTGGAGATACTTGTAGATGAGTTTTGATTTCTTTTTAGCATTCTCTTGACCTACTACATCATCAAAGAAAACATTGGATTTCACTCTTTTAATGGAATCATGCTTCTCCACATCTGGAATGACTATTTCAATTGAAGTGTTTTCTCCAATAACAGAGTCTTCAGGATATGCAGTTATGATTTTAAATGCAAAATCTGGAATGATCTTTTGGTCAAAAAGATAGGAACCAGTTCTAACTGATGTGCCACTCCATTGGTCTATAGCATACTGTTCAAAAAGAACTTTATCAGATATCTCTAGATTAGGGCCTTCCAATAATCCAAAATTGAAAGGATAACCTGCAGTTTCCAATACGAGAACCTTAGTTTCAATCTCACTGAAACTAGCCCTATTCTTAATGGAAACCTCTGATTTCTTTTTGCTTGAACTTTTGTTTTCAGATTTCACATTTATCACATCAAATCAAATGTTTAAAATAATTAAAATTTTTTTATGAATGTTTAGATTACTTAATATATTTTTAACATTATTTAAATATTTTCATAAAAGAATTAAGTTTGAAATTTGAGAAAAAATTTAGTAAAATTTTAAAAAAAATTACCTAAATTAGACTGTCATAAAGCTGTTTCATTCTTAAGGCATCTTGGTCAATTAAAGGAGTTTCGCAAATAATGGTAGCTTTCCAATCGTTTTCAATCAGATTCAAAAGCAAATCCTTGATGTGTGGACCATACTCATCAGCTTCAGCTAATGTGTGATGCTTCTTTTCACCCTTATCAGTATACTCAATTGTAGTGAAATGACAATGCAATCTATCAATGTCCAAATTATCTTCAAGCTTTGAAAATATGCAATTGTAGTCTTCCTTCTTATTTAGGATTCCTCTTCCTCTTGCATGAACATGAGCAAAGTCAATTGTAGGCTCAAAATGGTCAAAACTGGCACACATTTCAATGATTTCATCAATATTTCCCAATTGAGAACGCTTTCCAGTAGTTTCGGGTGCAAAAGTAAAGTTTTCTATTCCTTCCTCTTCACATCTTTCAAGAAGTCTTGTGTAAGTTTCTTTAGCTAAATCCATACATGTTTCAGGCTTTCTACCAGAATAAAATCCCGGGTGGAACACAAGCCTATATGCCCCCATGAATTCTCCAACTTTTGCAGATTGAACCAATCTGTTTATTGTACTTTCAATTTTTTCTTCCTCTTTAGAACAGACATTCACATAATAAGGACAATGCATAGACATTAAAACCCCATTTTCTTCAGCAGATTCCCTAAGTTTAAGTGCAGAGGATTCCCCAATTCTAACACCATAAGTGGACTGGTATTCAAATGCATATAATCCTAACGGCCCTAAAAATTCTGGAGACTCATGTGCTTTTCCATTGAATTCTATTGGTTTTCCAGCTGGACCAAAAATAACCTTATCTTTCATAAAAACACCACAAATAATTAAAAAAATGATAAAATATAAAAAAATGAAATTAAACCAATTAAATAGAAATTAAACAATTAAATAGAAATTAAAAATTTTATGATTTAGAAAAAAAGTAAGAAAATTAAATAGAATAACTCTATTTAATTAATTATATCTGAAATTATGTTGATTTATAAAATTCCCATAGCTTTGTTGGTTTTAGCAATGGATTTTTCATTGTCAGATTCCATTTCCAACATTGCACGGATAGCATCAACGTTTTCAGGCACTACATCAGATTCTTGGTGTACTGCTTGCATGTAGAACAATTCATTGCCTACAACGTTAATTGATTCTTTCCATACTGGAATCTCATATAAATCGTTTCTGCTTCTTCCTAAATCTTTAGCATATTCCATAAGTGCTGCAGTTGAGTCAAGGCCAGCAGCAGCTTCAACAACCATAACTCTGGAACGTTTTTCAAGTACATCGATTACTTCATCATTAGTTACTTCATTGCCAATTTCAACCATTAGGTTGTGTTGGTGCATTAAAGTGGTAGGTACAAGTAAAGCCATTGTAGTAACATCGATGCCTTTCATTACAGTCTGCACATCAGGACCGTGGTGAGAAGGTACTTTTGGAGGGTTAGGAACAATAGCGTTAATAGGACCTTTTTTGATTTCAGAAGGGTCAGATCCTCTTCTAACCATTACAGCACGAACTTTTTTAATGTCAACTAATGGATTAAGAGTGTGTAAGGTACGGGTTAAACCGGTAGTGTTACAGGATACTACTCTTGCATAATCTGCACCGTATGAATCATCATAGTTAGAAAATGAGTTAAAGGACAATCCAGTTAATTCATGGTCTTCTCCACCTTGGTAAATAGCTTTTACACCTGCTTTTTTATACATTTCAAGGTTTTGAGGTCCGATGTTTCCAGGAGTACAGTCAACTACGATATCTGCTTCTTGAACCATATCTTCAACAGTACCTGCAATTTCAATTCCTGCTTCTTTAAAGAGACCTTCCCTTTCAGGAATTCCAATGTATAAAGGATATCCCTTTTCTTCTACAGCAGTTTTTGCTTCAAAGTTTGGTCTGGTCTTACTTACACCAATGACTTTCATATCATCTTGAGCAGCTACAGCATCAGCCACTCTTTTACCTATAGTTCCAAATCCATTAATAGCTACAGATTTCATTTTTAAACTTCCTTTATGAATATTAAATTTATATAAACTCATTAAATTCTATAAATCCAATAAATATATAATTAAAGATTTATAATTCAATCTATATATAATTTGATATTTAATCTAAAAAATATGGCTTAAAACAAGAAATAAAGTGATATCTATTTGTTTTATTCCAATAAAACTATACCATAACAGAAATAGCTATTATTCTCCTCATCAATTCCTAAAATATCATAACCATTGTTTTCAATAGTTTTATGAATATCTACACCACAAGCTTCACCAGAAGGACGGGCTTCAGTAGGATACCTACATTGGTCTAAATCACATTCTTCCCCTTTGGATTTGCAAACCATACAAGGACCTCCTCCCATGCCAAATGCCTTATAATAACCAAAATGAGCACAGCAATTCTCTATATCTAATGCTATCTTAGAGATTCCTCCGATATCATCTTCAATTGAAGCCAAACTGATTTCAAATAAAATGGCAGTTTTATATGAATTTACCATCCCTGAAAATTCTTCTGCCTTTGGAGTATAAGGAGGGCATACTAATGTTTTACCATAATTAGGGCATCCATATTGACATTTCAATCTTGTCCATGGCTCAACTACAATAGTGCTTGTGTCGATATAATCAAATTTAAAACCTTTATAATCTTTTGTTAAATCTTCAATTTCTAACTTTAACTCATCTAAACCAATCATAAAATCACTCCAGATTATAAACATTTTCATAATTGAGCTTATTTAAATAAATTTTGAATTGTATCATTAATAAAATTTTTTAAATTTATAAATTAAAAAAGAAAAAGCAAAATTAAATAAGTTTAAAGAATATGAAAATAAGTAAAAAATTAAAAAAAGAAAAAAAGAAAATGATAACGAAGAAATAAGAGCGATAAAATAAAAAAATAAAAAATAAAAAATAAAATAAAATAAGAAAAAAATGAAATAAACTCCCTTCTTATTTGATTAAAATCATATTTTTTGATCTGAAGATTTTTTGATTTGATTTTTGAATTTTTTCTCTTGATTTGATAATTTTTTCATCTAATTTTTGAATTGTAATTTTTGATCCTAAATCTGATTCCTTAAACTTTCGATATATTATTCTAACTAATTGGTAAAAGATAAAGAAATAAAAGACAAAAATTAATACAATCCATTGTAAACCTTTAAACATATCCATTTATATCCCTCCGAACTTTTAAATAATAAATCATGAAGCTTTTTTAAGAAATTTCTCTGATTTAACCAAAAACATAAACTTGAACTAACATATAGGTATACCCTTATGGGTATATACCTAATTGAAAAAAATATAATTCCCAAATATAATCACAATTATAATCTGGAATAATATTCTAAGATAGTAGAAACATCATTAATAGCTTCATCACTTTCTCCTGCTTCAATTGCATTTCTAATACAATTTTCGAGGTGACCTTCCACTATAATGTGACCTACTTTGTGCATAGCAGATTTAGTAGCATTTACTTGCATTAAAATGTTTTCACAAGGAATATCTTCCTCAATCATACGATCAATAGCGTTTAACTGCCCAATAATTTTATTAATTCTTCTGTGAAGATTGTCTAAATCCATACATTGTTTCATTGTAACACCTTAATAATTTTTTTGAAATATATTGATATACCTATTGGGGTATACCTATACTAATGTTGAACTTTCTAGTATATAAAGGTTTTGGAAAAATAGTAAAAATAGTAAAAATTTAAAAAGATAAAAAAATAAAAAAAGGAAAATAAATTAATTAAAAGATTAATTTATTATAATTGTCCAAATTGTCTTAATTTCTCTGGGAAATATGTGTCTACTACATATTCAAGACCATATTTGGAGAAAGATTGCTGTTCTGCTTTTTTACCAATCTTAAGCATTTTCTTAATCTCGGTTTGCCAGAACTCAGTTTGATACCTTGGGTCTTTTGAAAGCTCTTTCAATCTCAATACATCGATATCTTTCAATGGATCTGTTGGAAGATCATATTCAATGATATCAGTTGCAGTTACTCCTAAGAACTTAGCGTCAGGAGTAGCTAAATCATGATTAACGTGAGCTAATTTTGCACTTCCAGATATGATTACCTGTCCGATGTGGAATCCCCAAGGGTCTCCGTCGTTACAGATATATACAGGAAGGCCTAATTCTTCATTAACCCTTTTGATAAATCTTCTTGTAGCACGAGCTGCTTGTCCTTTAAGCCCTACAATCAAACAGTTGAATCTGTTATGAGCATCCTCTTGAACTAACCTGTGGAACATCCCCATGGTTTCCACTGCAAGCACAAAGTCAGCACCGCAATCCAACAATTCAACTTGGTCAATGGTTGGTGAAATGGTATAACCTGATTTACCTGCTCTTGCAGCATTGATTTCAAATTCACCATCAAGCAAGGTGATGTCACCATAAACTGATGCACCGTCTTCCTCAGGCATTAATCCTAAATCTTCACGGGTAGCACCTAATGCAACTTCTAAATCCTCACCTACAATGTTGGATTCCTGTTGGTTATTGAATTCAATACCCCAACCTTCAGAGATATAATACATTTCCCTGATAGTTGCAGTCTTGTCTCTCAATACCAAATCCTTACAGAAATTAGCAACATAAACCATTTGCCCTAACTTTCTGATTTGCTTTACATTTCCAAGAGACCTTTTACCAAATCTGTCTCCGAGGATATAATAACGTTTATCTGGGTCATAAACAATGTTTCCAGTACCTCTAGAAGGAATTCTTAATGTAGGTACTTTCTCTTTTTCAACATCCTCTATAATCTCTTGACCAAATGCCTTGAGTTTATTGAAAGTGTATTGTCTCCTTTGCTCTTTGTGAGTATGTTTATGAGTAGTAGTTTCTTCAGCCATCTAATCATTCCTCCTGGTCTTCTGAGTCAAACAATGTAGACTGTCCAGTTTTCTTAGATTTTTTCTTTTTAGGTTTTTCATCGTCTAAGAATGCTTCATCCAAATCGGATTCTTGAACTCTGTCCTTACGACTTGAATGTTCCTTGTCTACAACATGACCAAATTCGTCAAGCTCTTCAAGTAAGGAATCTACATAGTCTTCCTCTTCTATCTCTTCTTCAACCTTTTCACCCATCAATTCAGCTAATGCTCTTCTTGTAACTTTAGCAAGAACAGGTTTATAATCTGGAACACCAGTTTCAGCAAGTGATGCTGCCTCTTCAATGATAACAGGAACATAGTCTTCAAATATTTTAGATCTCATTGCTTTTTCCTTTTCAGCTTTTTTGGATCTGATATGTCTTTGAAGTTTTCTTGCTATTTTCATGGTAGCTTGCCTGATTTCATGAACAATCTCAGGTTCTGGTGCAATACTTTGCTTACCAGTGGATAAGTAAGGAACTTGAGTGGAAATAATGTTAACAAACAAGGTAAGTGGAGTGTTATCCAAATCTCTAAGACCGTATCTTCTCCAATCAATAGATTTCAATGCTTCTGTAATAGCACAGCTTCCTGCATCGAAAGTCAATGGAACTCTGTTTGCAAATCTTAAGATTTCAGATTTCCTTTGTTCATTTACAATTCTACCAGCATCTCCACCATAAGCAATACCTGCTTCCACAATGAATGCCACACCACCTTTATAGGTAACAGGAGCTCTTGTAATTGTAGTGATGAATTCAGGTTTCAATATTAATTTCATACCTTTTTCAATTTGCTCTTCACCAATAGGAATAAGACCAGAAGTAGGAGGAGCCATGAATTTCATTTTTCCAAATGCTTCTACAATAGCTTCCGCTTCAGCCCAAGTCATGTTTTTTGGACGTTTTTTCATGTCAATACCAGTGAGTTCCTGAAGCTCTTTGATCTTCTTGGAGGACATTCTTGACAAGTTGGTAGTTAACATGCTTTTGAAGTTTCTCTTATCAGTGGTTTTTGCAATGTGAGTAATATCATCAGCAGTAACACCTTTAGGGTGAGGCAATACTTCTTTAGGTAAGACTGGAACAATTTCTGCAGCTCTTTTAAAGATGTATTTGTGTCCTTTAGGATCTCTAAAGGTAATTTTTGCATGAGGGTTAGCAATCATGGTTCTACGAATGTACTCAAATGCACCTTGTTCAGCTAATGAATAGGACACTTCTTTGAAATGGAGTTGGATACAAACACCAGTGCTTTCTGGAGTGAAATGTTCAGTTTTAATGATATCTCCAACGTTGTTTTTTACATCCATCTTAAATTCCATTTTAACCCCTTTGAGCTCACCATCCTCTTTCCATCCGGAAATTACATGGGTGGACTCACCAGTGGTCATCTGGGATAAAAGTACACAACCACTACAACCTAAACCTTGTTGCCCTCTTGATTGGATGTTTCTAAATTTGGAACCTGCAAACATCTGACAGTATACTTGAGTTACAAATTCCTCAGGGATACCTGGACCATTATCTGAATGTCTTAAAAGATAATGCTCTTTTCCGAGTTGCTTTAAATCAATTCTAATTTCCGGCAAAATTCCTGCTTCCTCAGCAGCGTCAAAACTGTTTGTGATCAATTCGTGGAAAACAATAGTTAAAGATCTGATTTTACCAGAAAATCCTAACATCTGTTTATTTTTTCTAAAGAACTCTGATGGAGTCAATTGGTCAAAATTCTCAAAGAGTTCTTGCGCTTGTTGAGACAAATTAAACCTCCTTTACATAGTTTTTAATTAACATATGAATTAATTAAACTAATCATTAAATAATCAATGAAACTTAATTATTTAAAGTACTGAAATTTTCATAAAAATTTCCCTTAAAAAACATATGATGATTTTTTTATATGGTAATGTAATCATAAAATAGCATATATTTAATAAATATTTTATTAAAAATATACAAACATTATTTTTATGGAAAATTTTTATACAAAAATGAAAAAATTACTAAAATTTTAGACAATATCATAATCAGAATATTATAAAAATATGTCAAAACTATAGTAAATATATCACTATATATACATATGTTGTTGAAAGTATATAAAAGTTTTTAATTACTATCAAAATTTTAATAAAAAAATCTTCACATAGCATAAAAATTTAAGCTAAATATAATTAAATTACATCACATCAAAAAATATTGTTAAAAAATATTAAACCATACATATATCTTTAATGAAAAATAACAATTAATTAAGAAAATTGATTCGGACAAATAAAAACAATATCGATTTTGTAAAAATAAAATTAATAAAAACAGATATCAGAAATAACTTTAGAAATAAAATTGATTTAAACTTAATAAATCAAAAAAAGAAAAAATAGAAAAATAGTAGAAAGAAAAAAATAAAAAAATAAAAAATCAAGATATGATTGAATGCATAAAAAAATAATAAAAAATAATAAAAGTAAAAGAAAAAATTTCTAGTCTAAGGTTATTAATCTAAGTCATCACGGAATTGAATTTCATCTCTTTCGATTCCAACAACTTCTTTGAATTCTTTCATTTTACGTTCATTCTTCTTATTCTCTAAAAATGCATAGACAGACTTATGTCTTGATCCATTAAGAATCATTTCAACTGCTTCCTTAGCAACCATAACATTTTGAAGTTCACCAATCAATGAAACAGTCTTTCCATAAATAGCCATGTCAACTTCAGCCATATCAACGATTATTTCTCTGGTTTTTCCATCTTTTCCAATTATTCTACCTTTGTATCTTGCCATAGCCTTTTTGGATTTCCCAACATACAAAGGCAATTTGATTATTTCCAAATAAGTATCATCTTTATTTAATTTTAATGCTACACGAGGATTGAATCCACGAGCAATAGCTTTTACAATATGATTTGCTTTCCATACACCAAGAGGATCTTCCATATTTTCATTAGGATAAATAGCTACGGTGCATTCCTCACTATCAATATCCAAATGAGTATTGGTTGCATTTTCAATTAATTGTTTGGTTTCTCCTTTTGTTCCAATTAAAGCACCTACTCTATCTGCAGGAACTCTAAGATAATCGGTTTCCGGCAATTTATTCACCTCTTTGATTTTTTATATAAATTCATCTGCAATTATATATTAAATATTTCAATTAAATTTAATAAATATTTTGATAAATTATTCTTTTAATAAAATTAATTTAAATTAATTTAAAATGTATTTAAAATGTATTTAAAATTTATTTAAAATGTATTTAAAATGTATTTAATAATATAAAAAAATATTTAAAATTAATAAATACCCAAATGGAAACCTAATTGGAACTTAAAAATATTTATTTAATATTAATATAAAATAGGTTTCCTAAGAGCATTTGAAAAGTAATATTTTTAAATAATATCCCTAAATAAGACTTTTTTTCAAAATTTCTCTTCAAGAAAGATTATAAGAACTAATCCTTAATCAAGCGATTAGTCAAATCTTCAATGGAAGTGTCTACACCCATCTTTTTAAATTCAAAACTAATGTTTTTTATATCTCTTTCAAGCAATTCTCCAGCAATAATATGGTCTTTTACTACAGATTGGGAAACATCTATAATCACTGGCTCTTCATCATAATTCAGAATATTATAACTTGATAAGTCTCCATGAATCAAATTGGCCTTGTTTATGAACTTATCCATTTGATCCACTAATTTTTCATAAAAGTCATTTGGATCCTGTGGAGGCAAGTTTTTCACGGTTGGTGCAGGATTTCCATCCTCATCGCCAATGAACTCAATGATTAAAACATTGTTCAAGCTTGTAATAGCTTCTGGAACATTCACTCCTGCATCCTTAAGCCTTGTCAAATTCCTATATTCCTTATTTACCCAATTGTTTATGAGTTGCCTTTTATTGCTTGAACGGACATTGAAACGAGGGTCTCCTGCAATGTAATATTGCATTTTCTTAAAATCGGAAGTGGCTATCCTATAGATCTTAACAGCAACAATGGAACCATCATCCTTGATTCCCTTTAATACATTAGCTTCCTTTCCAGTGCTTATAGCACCGTTTAAAACATCCAAATAACCTTGATTAGCTAATTTATAAAGCACTTGCAATGTTGCCTTGTCAAAGATTTCACTGGACACCTTCCTATCATCGGAATCCTTAATTCTTTTTTGTGAAATCAATTTTTGAACTTCTGCATCAGCTTTAGCCACTCTTGGATTTTCATCCATGACCTCTTCACCTGATTCAATTTCCATTGAATCATCTTCCATAAGTTCTGCATCAGCAATAGCCATTCTTGGTTCATCTTCCATAAAAACACCATTTTTAAAATTAGATAAAAATTTAGAAGTAGTTAAATTAGAATATTTAAAAAAATAAAGTAAAATTTGGGTAAAAAAAGAAAATTAAAAAAGTAAATCAAATTGATTTACTTGATTTACATAGTCAAATAGCCTTTTCTTTCAAGCCAATTGGATTCTGTTCTAGTGTATCTCCAGATTACATCAGCTTTTTGGTCTGATTGGAAATCCCATGGCTTTACAAGAACTACATCACCTTCACGTATCCAAATTCTCTTTTTCATTTTACCTGGAATACGTGTCATTCTGATATTACCATCAGCACATCTTACTTTAATTTTTCCATGACCCATAATCTGTTCTACGACTCCTGGAATTTCTCCTTTTCTAGGAGTACGTACTCTTCTATATTCTTGTTGATCGTTATTTTGTGGTTTACTCAAAAATTCTCCTCCTGCTCATTCTCCAAAATTTTAATAACACATCATTTTAATAAATCAGTTAAATAAAAGATTTAAAAATAAATTAATATTCGATTAAACAATTTTCTAAATAAATTGAAAATTTCGTTAAATTATTGTTTAAGAAATACCGCTAATAATTTATTATTATATATTATATATTTCTTAATATAAATACTAACAAGATAATTTATAAAGGTTTTGATTTTTTTAGTGAAAATTTTATAAATTTAAACAAAAACACATAATATAAAATATATCAATTAATATATTATTAAATATAACATATTATTAAAAAAAATATTATTAAAAATATTATTAAAAAATATTATTTATAATAAATTTTCAAAATTTAAAAGGTAATACAATGGGTGTAGAATTTTTAAAGATAAAGGAAGTAGATGAAGCAAAAGAAATCATTAATGAAAAGTTTAATGAATACTATACTCCCCAATCTGAAATCATTGACATAGCAGAAAGCAATAATAGAATTACATTCAGCAAAATCGAAAGTAAAATCGATTTTCCACCATTTAACAGGTCATTAAAGGACGGTTTTGCCATAAAAGCCGAAGACAGTTTTGGTGTAAATGAAGAAAATCCTAAAAAACTTAAAGTCATTGACTTTTTAGAGGCAGGATCTTTCACTGATAAAACTGTGGAACTTGGAAAATGTGTAGAGATAAGTACAGGCGCACCAATTCCAGAGGGTGCAGATGCAGTTGTTATGGTGGAATTCTCCAATAGGCCAGAAGACAATGATGAGCTAGAAGAAGACGAGATTGAAATATTAACAAGCGTTACCCCTTCCCAAGACATAGGACAAAAAGGTTCTGATGTTAAAGAAGGACAGACTATTCTTGAAGAAAACATTTTGCTCAATCCTCCAAAAATAGGAGTGATAGCCGCTCAAGGAATAGATACTGTTGAAGTGTATAAGAAACCTAAAGTTGGAATTATCTCTACAGG
The DNA here is from genome assembly GCF_937898925.1 of uncultured Methanobrevibacter sp. Taxonomy (GTDB): domain Archaea; phylum Methanobacteriota; class Methanobacteria; order Methanobacteriales; family Methanobacteriaceae; genus Methanobrevibacter. The sequence continues at coordinate 39,239 of NZ_CALDKF010000114.1, read as the reverse complement.
AAATGAATTATTGACCAATCAGGAAGAATTGAAACCTGGAAAGATCTATGATGTGAATAGCGAAATGATTAAGGCAGGTGTAGACAACTGTGGTGGGGAAGGAGAATGCTTAGGCATCGTTAAAGACGTTTATGATGATTTAAAGGCTAAAATTCAAGACTCATTGAAAGAATGTGACATCTTGCTATGCTCTGGTGGAACCTCTGCAGGAGTTGGAGACAATATCAGACATATTCTTGATGAACTTGGAGAAGTCCATATTCATGGAATTACTGTACAACCTGGAAAGCCAACCATTCTTGGAGTGGTAGATGGAAAGATAGTCATTGGACTTCCTGGAAATCCTGTTTCTGCAATTGTAATCTTCAATGTATTTGTTGCACCAGCAATTAAGAAATTAGCTGGTTACAAAGATGAGGAAGAGCAAAGAACAATTGAAGGAACTTTGAAAAGAAGAATCCATTCACCAATTGGTAGGATGCAATATCAATTGGTCAGCGTGGAAGGAAATGATGTAATTCCAATATTCAAAGACTCTGGAGCTATTTTCTCACTCGCAAGTGCAGCAGGATATACAAAAGTATCTAAACAGACCGAATTGCTTGAAGAAGGAGAGGAAGTTGAAGTAATCCTCTTTAATTAAATTAAAATTTAAATTTAAAAAAATTAAATTCAGAAATTATAAATTTAAAAATTAAAAATAAAAATTATAAATTTAAAAATTATAAATTAAAAATTATAAATTATAAAAAAGACATATCATTACAATTATCAGGTGTAAACATGGAAATTAAAGAAAAAACTATGGAAGATCAAAAAGTAGCTATTATGAATTATAAGGGAGCTCTAAAAGATATGGATGTTTTGGTTTCTAAATTAACCGGTTGGGTTGAAATCGAAGAAATAGAAACTGCTGGAGACTTATTTGCAATATTCTACAATAACCCAAGAACCGCTAAGGAAAATGAAGTTGTATACGATGTAGGAATCCCAATCAATCCAGAATTAGACCCTGATGAAACCGAAGAAATAAGAATCGTAACACTTATCGAACACAAGGTATTGTCTGGAATCCACAATGGAAGCTTAGATAATATTCAAGAAAGCTATAACATTATGGCAGAGTACTCCATTGAAAACAAATACGACATTATCGGATCTCCAAAAGAAATTTACATAAAAAGCAAGTATGAAGTGGATAATGAAGATGACTTGGTAACTGAAATTCAATTGCCAGTTATCAAAATGGGATAAATCATCCCATCCATTAAATCTCAAATTCTATTAAATCTACAGAAGGAAATGATAAAATGGCTAAAGAGAAGAGTAAAAAAATGACTAAAAAGGAAGAGGAAAAACTTAATGAAAAAGTAGATAAAATAATAGAAAAAAACTTTGCAGACTTCTCATCTCAAGATGAACTTGAAAATTTCCTCCAAGATGCATTTGACACCAAAACATCTAAATTCAATAAAAACCTAAAACAAAAGGAAAAGGAAATTAATAAAAAAGTGTCAAAAGCATATAAAACTGATACAAAAAGAATTGATAGAAAAATGAAAGAATTGGATAAGAAAATCAATGAAAGATTTAAACATTTATAAAAAAATTAAAAACTAGTTTTAGGTGGGATTAGTTACCCACCACTCTTACATCATGTAAAAGCAATTTAGGAATAATGAAAGATCCTCTTTGCTTTGTCTCTTCACCTACAGCTACCGCATCACCTAATAAATCATAGATATTACCTGAAATCATAGCTTTTTTAATAGGTTTTTTGACACCTTTATCGATTAAAAATGAATTGCTTGCTTCCACTGAAAAGTCACCAGTGATAGGATTTGCAGTATGTGCACCTAAAACATCTGTGACCAAGAAAGCATCATTTATTTCATCTTCCATTACATGATCTTTAAAGTCAAAAATAATATTTGAACCGCTTACAGAAGGAGTTCCAGTATATGAACCTCTAAATCCATTGGAAGTACTTTTAACTCCATCCTTATTAGCAGTATAAATATCATATAAATATCCTTTAAGGACACCTTCCTCAACTAAAGCAGTTCTTCTTGAAGCAGTTCCTTCATCATCACTTACTCCAGAGTTTAAACCGCCATCAACAGTGCCGTCATCATAAATTGAAAGGCCTTCAGTCACTATTTTCTCACCGATCTTACCAGCAAGTCTTGACCTTCCCCTTTGAACATTATCTGCACTGAAACCACTCATGAATGTAGATAGAAGGCCAGTTACTGCATGATAATCCAATATGACATCCTTATCTGAAGTTTCAATATGTTCCCCATCTAATGAGGACTTTGCCAAATCGCATAAGTCTTCAGCTAATTTGATTCCATCCAAATCATAAAGACATGATGAAACAGAGTCATAAGCAGTTGCTAAATCACCATCTTTAATAGCATTTATAGAAACGCCTAATGCAAATCCAGTGGATTTGTCATAAGCTTCAACACCATTGGAATTTACAATCAAGACTTCACCTTCTGCTGCTGAAAATCCACCTGAAGTGGTTTGACAGCCATTATCTTCAATGCAGTTTAAAACAGACTTGAGGGAACTTGTAAGTTCATCCAAATCAATTTCCTGGAACTTCTTATCAAAAGTACCATTGATTTTAGGCAATTTTTCCACTTGAGCAAAAGAGAAGTTTTCATCCTTTGAATTAAGTTTAGAGTTCAAATAAGCATTTTCGCAAGTCTTTGCAATTTCACCCATATCTGATGTGAAAGCAAAACCTACAGAACCGTCTTTAATAACTCTTATACCGATGCCTAAACTAATTTCCTCTTTTGCAAAATTCAAATCAGTCTTTTGGGAATCCAATTGAAGCAATTCAGTATTTTCCAAATAGATTTCATAATTGTCTGAATACTTTGAAATTTCCCTTTTTGCCTCTTCAGCCAATTCATATAACATATTATCACACAATAAATGATATAAATTAAAATAAAAATTTAAATAAATTAGAAATTTAACCTAATTTTAATTATTTCTCGTTAAAAACAAATTTATCAATAGCTTCTGCCACTCCATCACCATACTTATTCTCACAAACGTAATCAGCTATCTCCTTTAGCTCATCACATGCATTAGCCACTGCAACCTTAAATCCTGCAGCATGTAAAAAGTCAATGTCATTTTCACTATCTCCAATGCACATCATATTTTCAATATTATAACCTAAAAGATTAGCCAATTCAGCAAGTCCAGTACCCTTATTAACTTTAGGATCTGTCAAGTGAAGTGCAAAACCACTATCATAAACTATCACATCAAAGTCTTGGAGTAGCTCTTTAAGTGGCTCTGAATCCATATTCTTATAGAAACAGATTTCAGATACTCTTGCATCGGAATCCTCTACAATCTTAAATGGAATATCATCACCAAACTTTTCAAGTAAAAAATCATAAGCCTTTTGAGCTTTGGAAATGTCTCCTAAAACAATTACCCTATTGTCGTTATATCCATCTTGATATATTACTCCACCATTTTCACAAACCAATCCTCCAGTGGTTCCAACAAGTGTAGCCACTGCATAGGCAAAGTGTGAAATGTTTCCAGTAGCAATTATTACTGGAATTCCTGCATCTTCAGCCTTACGAAGAGCATCCAATGCACTATGACAAACTCTTCTTCTTCCATCTGTAATTGTTCCATCAACATCTACAGCTATCGCTTCTATTTTTACCATGTTTTCAAACCCTTAAAAAGTGATTGTATAAAGAACTATAAATAAATTGTTTAATATTATCTGCTATATCTGTGAGCAATGTTACAGGTTCCTTCCTTACTTACCATACATGCACCGATTGGGTGCATTGGATTACATGCCTTTCTAAACAATTTACAGTCAGTTGGCTTTGCCATACCTCTTAAGATAGGTCCGCAAATACATCCTTTAGGAGCTTCAGTAACATCTTTCACTTCAATGTCATATTTCTTTCTTGCATCCCATTCAGCAAATTCATCATTAACTTCCAAGACTGAGTTAGGAATTTTTGGAAAACCTCTCCATTCTCTGCTTTCCACATGGAAAACCTCATCCATCATTTCTTTTCCGATGACATTTCCTTCAGTTCTTACAGCACGTTTATATTCATTGTCGATTCTTGGAGTTCCATTGTCAATTTGTCTTAAGATCATGTAAACAGACATTAAGATATCTAATGGATTGAAACCTGCCACCGCTTGAGGAATGCCATATTCAGTTGAGAACTTTTCAAATGGTTCAGTTCCTAAAATTGTACATACGTGTCCAGGTTCGATTAAAGCGTTTAAATTGGTTTCACCGGAATTGATCAAGAAGTCAATAGCTGGTGGAATCAATCTATGACATGAAACGATAGAAAAGTTTTCAGGAGGTTTTTTCAATAATTCTGCTGCAGTTGCAGGAGCAGTTGTTTCGAAACCTGCAGACATAAATACAACATCATTGTCTACTTTTTCTGCAATTTCCACAGCATTTGGAATACCGTAAACAACCCTGACATCAGCACCTTCCGCTTTTGCCTCAGCAAGGGAACCATTGGAACCTGGCACTCTCAACATGTCACCAAAAGTGGTTACAGTAACCCCTTTTTCTATCAATTGTAAACATTCATCAATTTCTCTTGAAGGAACAACACATACAGGACATCCTGGTCCTGCAACAATCTCCACTTCAGGAGGAAGCAAAGATCTAATACCGTGTTCCATAATGGTATGTTCATGGGAACCACAAACATGCATAATTTTAACAGGAGTAGCTAAATCATTTATTCTTTTAATTAAAGTATCAGCCATCTCTTTCATACTAGCCATTATTACACCTTATTCTTTAAATAAATTATCAGATTAATTCTAATTTTTGTTTTGGAATCTGTTTAATTTTAATATTTAAATTTGTTTGTATAAATTGTTTATATGAGTTATTTATAATTAATAAAATTTAATATTAATTAATAATATACTATTATTAGTTTGTCTTAATTAATAATATTTTTTAAAATTCAAACAAAATTAAAAAGAAATTTTTAAATTTTCAAAATAATAATTGAAATAATAAATGAAAATAATGGATTAAAAATCCAATAGCTAAAGGTTTTAAAATGTATAAGAATAATAAGATTTTAGTTGTGATTCCTGCTAGAGGGGGTTCCAAAGGCATTCCACGAAAAAACATAAGATTGCTTGGAGGAAAACCTCTTATAGCACATACAATAGAAATGGGAAAGGCATCAAAGTATGTTGATGACATTATTGTAACAACCGATGACAATGAAATAAAGTTCATTGCAGATAAATTTGGTGCTGAAACAGTTAAAAGAGATGGAAAACTTGCAGAAGACTCAATTCCGCTTGACCCTGTAATCCATGATGCTACAATTCAAAAAGAGAAAAAAGAAAACGAAAAATATGATGTTGTAATAACAGTGCAACCTACTTCCCCACTTCTTAAAACAAAAACCTTAGATTTAGCTATTGAAACATTATTAAATCCAAATGAAGACAACGAGTTCTATGATACAATTATCAGTGTTGTTGATGACAGGCACTTGAGTTGGGGATACGATGAAAAAAACAAGAGGTATTTCCCATTATACAAGGAAAGAGTGAATAGGCAATACCTACCAAAAGCATTTAAAGAAACTGGAAGCATATTTGCAACTAAAAGAGAATTTGTAACTGAAAATAGCCGTCTTGGAGATAATATTGGGCTAATTGAAATCTCAAAGCAAGAAAGCATTGACATTGACAATTACGAAGACTGGTGGGTAGCTGAAAGAATCCTAAAGAAAAAGAGAATATTGATTAAAGCTGATGCTTCCCATGAAATAGGAACTGGACATATTTACAGAGCTTTGTCAATAGCTTCCAAATTAGTAAATCATGAAGTTGTGTTCTTGCTTGATGAGGCACAGCCTTTAGGAATTGAAATTGTCAACAATAACAACTATCCTTACATAACTCACAACAGCAATAAAGGCAAAGGAAAAGAAGCTGACGATGAAGCAAAAGAGGAATTAATCCAAAAGATAGTTGAATATGATCCGGATATTGTAATCAATGACATCCTCAATACAAACTCAAAATATACAAAATCCCTTAGGGACAAAGGATTCTTCATAGTTAATTTTGAAGATGTCGGTGGCGGAGTGAAATATGCACATATGGTCTTTGATGCATTGTATGAGCATAAGATCCCTCTTAAAAACCTTTACTCCGGACATAAGTATTACATACTCAAAGATGAGTTTTATTATCAATCATTTAAGGAAATCAAAGAAGAAGTCAATAAGGTTCTTCTCACATTTGGAGGAACAGATCCTAATAACCTAACTGAAAAGGTTCTTGAAGCAATCTTGGAAAGCGATTACAAAAACAAGATTGAGATTATCTTAGGACTTGGTTATGGAAACAAGAAGGAAATCCAAGAAAAATACAAGGATAATGAAAGAATCGAAATCTATGAAAACGTAAAAAACATGAGTGAACACATGCACGATGCTGACTTGATATTCACTTCAGCAGGAAGAACAATGTATGAAATAGCTTCACTTGGCGTTCCTTGCATTTGCCTTTGCCAAAATGAAAGGGAATTGACCCATATCTTTGGTAATGTTGAACATGGATTCATTAATTTAGGTTTAGGCAGTGAAGTATCTAAAGAGGAAATAAAGGAAACATTTGAAAATACAATTGAAGACTTCCAATTAAGACAAGAAATGAACAAGAGAATGAGTGAAGTAGACTTAAAGCATGGATTTGACAACATTAAAAGACTAATCAAGCAATCATACAAAGAATGGAAAGAAGAAATGAAAATGGAATAGATGAAAATAATAAGATAAGGTGAAAATATGAGCATATTTAATGAAAAGCCATTTTTAATAGCTGAAATTGGTGTAAATTACTATGATATTGCAAAAAAGGAAAATATAAGCAATATGGATGCAGCTAAACTAATGGTGAAAGAAGCAAAGGATGCAGGTTGCAATGCAGTTAAATTCCAATCATATAAAGCGAATACAATAGCTTCCAAGAACTCCCCGGCATATTGGGATACAAATGAAGAGCCTACAACTTCACAATACGAATTGTTTAAGAAATTCGATTCATTTGGAGAAGAGGAATACAGAGAAATAGCTGATTACTGCAATGAGATTGGAATAATGTTTTTATCAACACCTTTTGACTTTGATTCAATTGATTACTTGGATGAATTCATGGATGTCTATAAGATATCCTCATCAGACCTTACAAACATTCCTTTCATTAGAAAAATAGCTGAGAAGGGAAAAGACATAATCATTTCAACTGGAGCTTCCAATCTTGATGAGATTAAATTGGCAATAGACACAATTGAAAAAGCAAATGAAAAATACACAAAAGGGGAAGCAGGAATAGGAATTATGCATTGTGTCCTTTCATATCCCACACACAACAGCGATGCAAACTTACTTATGATTAAAAACCTTAAGGATTTGTACCCTAACTATGAAATCGGTTACTCTGATCATACAAAGCCTGATGAAAATATGCTTATTTTAACAACAGCTTATCTTTACGGAGCAACAATCCTTGAAAAGCATTATACATTGGATAAAACCTTGCAGGGAAATGACCACTATCATGGAATGGACCCAGAGGACATTAGAAAATTCAATAAGAACATAGAGCTTATCAAAACAATCAATGGACAATATGATAAGGTTCCTCTCCCTTGTGAAAGCGAATCAAGAAAACAGGCAAGACGTTCCATAATTACAAAAGAGGAAATTAAAGAGGGAACTGTAATTTCAGAGGATATGCTCACATACAAAAGGCCTGGAACAGGCATTTCACCAAGTGAAATAGAAAATGTCATCGGCAAAAAGGCAAAAATTGACATTGCTGAAGATGAATTGATTAAATATGAATATTTAGAATAGATAATTATTTCATGAAAATAAAACTTAAAAGGAAAAAATATGACTTTTACAGTGAAAGAAATTTGTCAAAAGATTTGGAATCTTGAAGAGAAATATGAATTGAATCATAAGGAGATTCAAGATTGCTACCCTTGGCAATTGATTAGAATGTATTTATATTATGAAATAACAAGAAAGACAAATGTTTTTGAATCTGCCCAACAGTCAAGTCTTTCCTTATTCGATAAGATAAACTCATTCTTACCTTTTCTCAAAAACAGCATTTTATCAAACCCTTTAAGCGGAAAGGAAAATGTGGAGGTTCTGATATTCGACCATCCAAGAAAAGTCATATTTGAAGATGAATACCAAGATATCTATAGCTATTTTTTAAAAGACACTCTTAATCAATATGGGAAAAGCTTTGAAACCATCGAATCCCCTTATTTAAATCAACATTTTAGAAACAAAAGCAATATTAAGGAAAATAATGTCAAATTCAACGACAGAATCCTTTTAGGTTCATTTATTCATAAAACAAGAAATAGGGGCAAATTGCCTTTTACAGAAGATGAAAAGCAATTAATCAATACTGTAAAAGAAGAGATTGAAACCGCTTTTAAAATTGAAATTGACTTATTTAGAATCATGGAAGATCATATCCTAAATTTCCAATATGACTATAAAAAGTATATTGAACTTCTTCAAAGGAAAAATCCGAAAGTCGTATTTCTTGTAGTGGCTTATGAGAATAAGGCACTTGTTGCAGCTTGTAAAAAAATGAACATAGAAATAATCGAATTGCAGCATGGAACCATCAGCCCATACCATTTAGGATACAGCTATCCTGAAAATACAAGGAAATTCAATGGTGAAATCAAGGAGATTGAATACTTCCCAGATAAGATACTAAGTTTTGGAGACTATTGGAAAAATGCTTGTCCATTCCCTATAGATAGTGAAAACATCATTTCAATGGGATTCCCATACTTTGAGGAAAACTCAAAAACATATATGGAAATAGCTGAAGATAAAAATTCTGAAGAGGAAAATAATCAAAAAACCGAGGATAAGCAAATATTATTTATTTCACAAGGAGTCATTGGAAAATACTTATCTGAATTAGCATATGAAACAGCTTTAAGCATTAATGAAAACAATGATTCTCAAAATTTCAAATTTATTTACAAATTACATCCTGGAGAATATGGAACTTGGAAGGAAAATTACAATTATCTAACAAAAGCAGTTAACGAATTCAATTACTTTACTGTAATCGATAAAAGCGAACCTCCATTATACGAACTCTTTGCAAAAAGTCACTACCAAATAGGCGCCTTTTCAACTGCAATCTATGAAGGGCTTGCATTCAATTGCAAAACTTTCATAATTGATGTTCCAGGAGTGGAATATTTAGATGACCTAATCGATAGGGATATTGTAAAAAAGGTTAATAGCAGTGAAGAACTAATTAATTACATAAACAATGAAAACATATCAATTCAAGAATATGATAAGGATTATTTCTTCAAGAACTTTGATGAAACTATTTTTAAAAAGATTTTAAGTGATTAAATGAGCGAATATGTGCGATTTATACAAAGAATAGGTTTGGTGGGACTCACAAACATCCTAATCTCTCTCAGTAGCCTAATCTTTATTCCAATCATTACAAAGTCATTCACAACCGCAGAATACGGTATGTGGGCACAGGTAAACACTACAATCGCACTTGTTCCGAACATTGCAAATCTTGGTCTTCCATACACAATGGTAAGGTTCCTGTCTGCTGAAAAGGATAAGGAAACAATCAAGGATTCATTCTATCCAATGATTAGCTTAACATTCATATCAACATTGATAATATGTTCATTGTTCCTAATCTTTGGAAATGCAATTGCCAATGCATTATTCAATGGAAGCATGCAAGTGTTGTACATAACTACTGCAATCTCATTCTTCGCATGCATGAACCTTATGCTAATAAGCTTCTTTAGAACTTTCCAGCAAATGAAAAGATACTCATTATTCCTTGTTCTTCAAAGTTATATTGGGGTCTTTGTAAGCATTTACCTCACTTATGCAGGATACAATATTGAAACTGTGGTGCTTGGTCTTTTGACAGGTTATGTTGCAGTGTTCATCATGATGGCATTTCTAATTGTAAAGTATCTTGGAATAGGAATTGGAAAATGGTCTAACCTAAAGGAACAGCTTGCTTTTGCACTTCCAACCATTCCAAGCAATGTGTCCAGTTGGGTTGTCGATTCAAGTGACAAGTATGTCATCGGAATCCTTATCGGATCAGTAGCAGTTGGATGCTACTCACCTGGATATGCATTGGGAAGCATACTATTGATGTTCCTCTCTCCATTTGCAGTTCTCCTTCCCGCAGTATTGCCTGAACACTATGAAAAGGGAGACATAGCTGAAGTGGACAAGTATCTAAGCTATTCAATGAAATACTATCTCCTCTTGACCATTCCCGCAGCAGTTGGAATGAGTGTTCTTTCAAAACCCTTGCTTTATATAATCACAACTCCTGAAATTGCACTTGGAGGTTATATGGTAACTCCTTTCGTTTGTCTTGGAGCAATATTCATGGGAATGTATGGAATTACAAATAACATTCTAATATTGGAAAAGAATACCATGATCCTTGGAAAGTTATGGATTGTTGTGGCTATTTCAAATATAGTCTTGAACTTATTGCTTGTTCCTTACCTAAACATCTTAGGAGCAGCTATTGCAACACTTATCTGCTACATATTGGCATTTGCAGTTACAGCTATTGCAAGCAAGAAAACCATGAGACTGCCATTCAACATAAAAGAGCTTTTAAAAATAGTCATTGCAGCGGCAATTATGGGAATTGCAGTTTATATGATGCATCCAATTGGAATTATTAATGTCTTGATATCCATTGTCGCCGGCGTAATCATATACTTTGCAATCATCTTTATTTTAAAGGCAGTGACAATGAAAGAAATTGGTATCTTTAAAGATTTGCTTCATTAAATTGAAGCTAAAATTAATTAAAATGAATGAAATTTTTTTGTGAAAAATAGTTGTTGTGAATATGTGAAAATGCACATTGAAAAATAAGATGATTTAATGAAACTTTCCTTCTTTTTTTAACATTTCATAATGATCTTTATCCCTTGAAGAAAAGACTTTTGCAGGATGACCACCCGCAATAGCATATTTAGGAATATCATTAACTACAACGCTTCCTGCTTGAATGATGGCACCTTCACCAATTGTTACACCAGGAAGAACAATTACACGATTTCCTAACCATACATTATCCTCAATGACAACATCCTTAGAAATGACAGTTTCATCATAAGGAATAGCCTCGCCCTCGTAATTGTGGCTATCTGTAATGACCATGCATTCTATGCCACTGTGAAAATTATCACCAATGATTACATTGGCTGTTCCTTGAATCTTCATGCCATTGAAATTCACATTGTTTCCAAGACTTGTTTTAGGAGTGATATAGGAATAGGCATTAACAGTTAAATCATTTCCACATGATGCTGATACCCTTTTTACTCTAAAGGTGTAATATTTCCTTTTAATTGCCTTAAAAACATTAAAAACTTTAGAAATCATTTTTCATCACAGCTTGAGTCTATAGAAACAAAATAAATTTTGAAATTTTAAAAAAATAAAATTGAAAAAAATAAAAAAGAGTAAAAATTAAAGAATTATACTACAGAACAATCTGCAGAATAATAGGATAATAATCTTGCTATTTTAGCAACGGTTAACTCATCAATTCTTTTTTGACCGCGAATCATTCTATTGAACAATTCATCTATAAACAAATCTTCATTGGTAAGGATTACATTTAAAATAGCTAAGTCATCATTAACAAAACCTATTAAAGGTTCAATGTAAATTCCGCTAAATCCTTTATTATCCAAGAAAATAGCTAAATCTTCATTTAACTCTAAAGCCTTGCGTTTGATTTGACTATTGTTTACAAAATGAATCTCTTCATTTCCAAATTCAAATCTGGTTTGATTATCCTTGTAATCAGTTTGAAGCTCTAAAGTGTTCTTCTTGTCCATGTAATTTTGGATAGAAGCGGAATCATTTACCATAGCATCGGTTTCATTGTCAGATTTGACCTTATTCTTATAGTCTTTAGAGTCATATCTTTTGGATAAGATAGTATATACGCCAGTGGGACCAACAACCACATGGTTAATGATGTCTTTTGATTGTGGAGGTTGAACAGCATAGAATACATAGAAATCATTTGGAAGTGCAAGCAATCTTTCACGAATGATTCTTCCACGAGCTATGTAACTATTGAAAGCGTATCTCTTATAAATACCATAACTGAGAATAAGAACGCCTATGGCAATAGCAATCAATACATACCATATTTGGCTAATGAAGTAATAATATGCAGCTGAAACAACTAAAATGAATGCTCCGATTAGCATATATAAATCAGCGTTAGTTTTCTTAGGTTCATAAGCCCTATTTTGAGCTTTCATTAACTCAACAGTTTCTGGAGTGACTAATGCATCCTCTTGGCTTGCAGTTATGTTTCCACGCTTAACGCTTTCTTCACCTTTTTTGATTAAGCGTTTTACAGAACTTCCCTTATAGAATTCCTTATCCATACTTCTGATATATTCATCCTTAAGAATATCAGAAAGTGCAGTGTAATACTTATAACGGGCAAGCTTGAATGCTTCATACTCTTCAGGACTGTCAAAGACCATTTCATTTTGAACTCTTGCAAATAGCTTTTGATCCTCTTCAGACAATTCCTGTCTAGCTAAAGACACAGGGGATTCAGGCATTTCATCTTCCGGAATATCAGTGACTTCAACAAGTCTGGTTTCTTCACTTTCAAGCTCTTCTTCATACTCATCTCTATAAGCAAATCCAGAAGCTATGTCTCTTGAAGTTTCCATATGCCTTCTTTCTGCATGAATAGGAATAATCTCATCAACATCCCCAAGGGTGGAGTCATAAATAGAACCATAGGAAACCATTTCTTCCTCTTCATAGGATTCTAATGTATCAGGCAATATCTCTTCAGTTTCATAATAATAGTCTTCATCACTGTATCCCTCATTTTGAGCATTTAACTCTGCATGAATAGGAATAATCTCATCAACATCAGAACCAGAATAGACAGAATCATCTACAAAATTAGCTTCCATATGAATAGGAATAATCTCATCGATTTCATCATCAGCGAGCGGGGTTTCTGTGAGTGGGTTTTGTGTAAAATTAGTTGAGTCAGTGGTTTCGGTTGATGCAGAGACCATATTGGAAACGTAATCTAATGATCCTCCACAACTATTGCATTCAAATTCATTGATATTGTCATTTTCAGTCAATTGATATTTTAATCCGCAATTTGTACAATAAACAAGTACTAAATCAGAAGAATTCTGCGAATCATAAGCGGAGGAAACTTTCTCTTCATCACTTGAGAGACTATCTAATTCCTCCAGATTTCCAGAACAAACAGAACATTCAAATGCGTTAATATCATCTTCATCATCAAGCTGATATTTTTCACCACAGTTCTGACAAACTACCACTTTCATCTTATCCCTACTCAATTTGATTAATGATAAAAATTTTATCAAAATATAATCTAAAAAGTGATTAAAATTAGAAAAAATTCATAAATCACTCTAATAAATCTATATTAATATATTATATATAATTTATTAGATTTAAACATTATGTATTTATTTAATTTAAAATAAAAAAATTGAAATAAAATTGAAAAAAATTAGAGAATTTTGTTGTAAATTTCTAAAATTTGATTATTGATTATGTCCCACTTGTATTTTTCCTTGATGAGCTTTCTGCCGTTTTCAGCAAAAATTAGGGATAGTTCTTCATCGAATAGGATTTTCTCAATTGATTCTCGTAAGGAGTCCTTATTGTCTTCACAAGCAAGACCTACGTTTCCATCTACCCAATCATGAATATGGTTGTTTTTAGTCAGTACCAATGGCTTTGAACATGCCATTGCCTCAAGACCGCTTGTGGTGAATGATTCATATTTGGAAGGCATGACAAATAAGTCACAATCCACTAAAGCTTCCTGCTTTTCATCATTGTATAACGGGCCAGTGATTATGACATTTTCTTCAAGAGAGTATTCCTTAATCTTATTTTCCAGTTCAGTCAAATAACCGTCATCAGGACCTACAATAGCCAATTTAATGTTATAGTTATTATCTTCTAGACTATTATCTTCTAAAATATTCTCTTTACTATTTTGATTAATCAAATCATTAAATGCATCAATCAATAGGTCAAGCCCTTTAATTTCATGAATTCTACCTACAAAAAGAATTAGCTTATCACTTTCACCAATATTGAATTTAGAGCGGAATCTGCCAAAAGATGGAAGATCTTCATACTCTTCCAAATTGATTCCAAGAGGAACAATTTCTATTTTATCCTCATCAATACCCATTTTCAAATACTGTTCCTTTTCCACTTCAGTAAGTGCAAATACACATGATGCATTATGAAGTATCTTAAATCCAAATACTTTGTCAAAAATATTCTTTAGCCCTTCCTTTTGGAAGAAAGGGAGAACAGATCCATGAGCCTGTACAATGTATGGAATATTGTTTTTCCTTGCAAAATAGCTTGCAAGAATGGCTAAAGTTTGCCTATGCTCATGAATATGCACAATATCGTAGTCTTTAATGTCTTTTCTAATCTTAAATGGCGCTGCCAATGGAGTGTCTAACATGGTTTTAAGCTTAAATCCATTAGAGAGGTTTCTGAAATAATCAACTTTTATTCCATTCACATCAACATCATAACGACCATTTGGGAATTTTAATCTTTCTTTACATGAATCTGAACTGATGACCTTTACATCATTATCCTTGCTTTGATTGGATGCGATTTGATAGCTTGCATTAACCACCCCTCCTGCAGACAAGCAAGGATAAAAGAAATGTGCAACATGTAAAATTTTCATAAAATTCACCAACTTAAAATTTATGATTAAAAATCAAAATATATTTTAATTAATCCTCTCGTATAAATATAAACCTTCTTTTTGATAAATCATAGTGTAATTTGATAAATTGAAATTATCATCAGATATGTAATAAGTGATATTGCTTGACTCTAAATAATCCAATTGATCATCTGTTATTGGGATTGTATACATCTTTAGGAACCAATTGTAAGACCTTTGATGGAATACGGCAACATCCTTTGACATATAATCAGAGTCATATTCAGTTAAATAATCTGCAATTACCTTATTCTTATTGAAATCCTCATTATAATGAACTGTAGATGTGAATGCGAATGCAGAGAATATGCAAAATATAATCAGGATTATTGGAATAATGTTTAAAAGATTTTGTTTTTTAAACTCAAAGAACTTAAACTTCTTAGACAAATCCAAAATTTCATTTAAAGCATAAATCACAAAATAAATGAAAGCTGGAAAAACGGTTATTATGTATCTGTTCACCTTAATATTCAAGAATGTGAAGAAGATGAAGTAAACCAAAAACCATGCCAACATGAGAATATCTGTCGAATATATCTCTCTATCAATTCCAATTTTCCTGAAAAATGAAAACAGAATTACCAAATCAATTAATATGATGCTAATTGTGATGATTGAATTAATCTTAAAGCATAGAATTGAAATGGCTAAGAGCGCAACAAATAAGATTCCTACAAGATGCCTGTGCTTAGACAGCTCTTTTTTCTGGACATTAATCAATTTATAGACAAATAGCAAAATTCCAATTGCAAATAGTCCGATCAAGAAAAGTGACATTGGATTTGAACCGTTCAATACTGGAATTACATTATCAAAATTCACATAATCTGAGTATAGGAAATTCGGAAAATCATGAAGATAAAATAATGTGTCTGTTGTATATGCATTGTCAATCACTTCCCCTTTAGATCCTGATGCAAATGTTGAGCTTTGTGTTAAGAATGACAAACTAGATCCATATGCTAAAATTGTAGCTGAAAAGAGCACAACTAAAACAAAAGCTATTGCACATGATTTTAAGATTTTCCTAAATTCCTCGCTCTTTATGTAGGATTTGAGTTTTTTAGAAAATTCTTGCCTATTCACAATCAATAAATCCAGATTTGTGAAAAAATCATGCTTGGAAAGATAATGCAACAATATCAAAGGGAGCAAGAATAATGCAGTGTAACGTGTGAAAACAGCTAAAACAAATAACGGAATAGCTATCATATAATATTTTGAATCCTTATCAACAGCAAGAATAGTGAAAATAATTGTCCAAATTGATAAAGCTACTGCAGGCACATCCAATGTTCCATTTGCCCACCAAAGCAATGAAAGGGAAAAGCTTCCGAAAAGAAATGCTCCGCAAAGGCTTACTAATGAACTGAACTTATTCTTTAAAAGCACATAAATTCCTATGTTTGCAAATATGCAAAAGATTCCAGTTACAATATAAAGAGATATTTCAGATAAAACGCCTAATTTGAATAAAATAGCTGTTAAAATGCAAATAACTGGAGACAAGTACAGATATATGACACTTGAGTCATAACCTGCAAAAACAAGGGAATTTGATAAATAAATGAAAACATCAGAACAGTAAATTCCTAAAACCTGATTGAAATTTATGAGGGTATAAGTGATTAGAATGCTAAAGACTGTTAAAATGAATAAATGGAAAAAATCATTCCTAGAGATATTCAAATCGTCTGAAATACTTTTAAACAGCATAATTTCACCAATCCCAATAATTCCATTTAAATTTTAACAACCAAATTCAACAATAATTCAAAAATAAATAGATTAAACTTAACATAATACTTAAAAGCTATAAAAAGCTAAAAACATTAAAGGATCCCACTACAAATGCTACAAAACTGATTAGCATAGCTATTTTTAGATTTTTAGAAACCTTAGCACATGTCTCTTCAGGAGGATTCAACTTTAAGCTATAAGCGCTATACAAGAAGATGATTATAGGCACGATCATTATCACCATATATCCAAGATTAAAGATTTTGAAAATGTAAAGAATAGGGCACATTAAAGTTGTAACTACAATCAAGATTATTGAAATTATTGAAGGTATCTTCTTTCCATAAAGAATAGGGAAAGTTCTTGCCCCTTCCTGTTTGTCCCCTTCAATATCTTCCATATCCTTCACTATTTCACGTGCCAATGTCATGAACATTGCAAATAATCCTAAATAAATTGAGATGAATAAAATCTTTAATGAGCTTGTAGCGCATGCTATGACAACACCAGCTATTACAAAACAGAACCCTGTTAAAGTAGCTACAGTAAGATTTCCAATGAGTGGCATTGCCTTTAAGTTTCTTGCATAAAGATACATTATGACTGCAGCAGGAATGACAATTACAGAAGGCCAAATTGAATTTACCAAATAACTGTCTACAAGGCTTAAAGCGATACCTATTCCAAAGAGAACATAAGCATAATTTCTTGCATTTTCAAGACTGATTCTTCCTGATGGAATAGGCCGATTAGGCTTGTTGATTTCATCTATCTTCACATCAAAAACATCATTGATGGTATTTCCTGCACCGGTACATACGAAAACAATCAGTGCACAGATGATTATAGGCAATTCGTAATAATGACCAACAAACATCATCAATATTACAGCAATAGCTGCCATAACTGCATTTCCTGGACGGATTATTTCTAAATAAGCATTCATTTTACTTCCTCAATTTATCTTCTAAATAAATTTATAATTTTATAAGTATAAATCTTTATTTTTTTAAATATAATTGTTAATATTATTAAATCATTAATCTTTTTGAAATTGTTAATTTTCTAATTCATTCAATAAGTCAGCGAATTTTTTAGCCATATTTTCCATTGAATAATCTTCAATATTTATATCGGAACTTAATTCAACAGTTCCATTTTCAACAAATTCATCATAAATGTTCAATAAAGCTTCTTTAGTTGACTCTAAACTTGAAACATGATATCCAACTTTAGTTTCCTCAATTAAATCCTTTAGGGAACCTTCTTTATATCCAATGGATAAAACAGGTTTCTTCAATGCAAAATATTCATAGATCTTTCCAGGGATAAACATCTTTTCCTTTTCATTATCCCAAGATATCAGGAGGAGAACATCACTGTTCAATTGCTTTTTCAACACTTCCTCATGAGCTATTTTTCCCCCAATATGAACGATATCCAAAAGACCATAACGGCTAGCTATCTCTTCCAAACCTGTGCTGTCGCCGTAAAATTCTATTGAAATTTTAGATGAATCCAATTTGCCTTCATCCTCTAATTGGCGAATGGCTTCAAATAAATAAGTTGGGTCTCTCTTACCACCATACAAGGATCCTGCATAAATGAACTTCAATTTTTCTGAAAAATCATTGGAAAAATTGTCATTTTTAGAAACTAATTCCTCTAAAAACTTGAAGTCATCCTTATCATAACCGGATAAAATTGGAACTATCCTACTCATTGGATGTAAAGTGGACAATGTTTCTGCAGCCAAATCAGTAGTGGTAGTTAAAGCGTCTGCATTTTCAAATGTCTTCAATTCTAATCTTTTTTCAAAATAATCTCTTATGAAAGTGTGTGAAACATATGGATTTAAATTCCAAAGGTCCCTTAAGTCGGCTATCCAAGGAATATCATGATGTTCCTTTAAATCCTTTGCAATTGTATGGCAGGTTATAGGCCAGGAAGAGCTTATGATAGCATCAATTTCTTCCTCATCCATAATTTTAGAAGCTTCCTTAAATGCAGATTCATGCCAGTATTTCATCCCATCAGGATATGCAAAGACTTCACCGGCAATTGAAATGGCTTTTGAAGCAATCGGATTAGAATAAGATGTTGAATCCTTTAGCTTTTCATCATTAAATTCGATAGAATCTTTAGAATCTTTAGAATCTCTAGAATCTCTAGAACCTTTAGAATCGTCAGCCTCAGATGAGTTAGATTTCTTAAATTTATTGGAAAAATGACTAAACATATCCTCATATTCAGTGTAAATGATTCTGCAATTCAAATCATCGTTTTCCTTTGGAATGAAACCTAAATCCGGAACAATGACTATCGGTTCCCATCCAAATTGAGGTAAATATTTTGCAAGTGCCCTTAAACGCTTTGAAGCAATTTCATTTACCTGATTAAAATAAAATGCTATTAAAATCACTTTTTTCATTTAACCACCGAATTAAAAATCTAAATCCAAATCAAATTTAAGAATATAAAGGATTATTTCTTGAAAATTCATCAATTTTTTGAAAAGATTTATATAAATAAATGTTAATATATTAAAGTAATATGATTTATATTTATTTTTATTCAATAATGTTTATATAAATTTTTAAAAAAAAATCAAAAAATACTTTATTATCAATAAAGAAATTGAAAAAATCAAAAATTATAATTATTTTATTACTGGTGAAAATATGAGCAAAATTAAAATAGCTGTAGTAGGAATAGGAAACTGTGCAAGTTCCCTTATACAAGGAATCTATTATTATAAAGATAAGAATCCTGAAGATGCAATCGGCCTTATGCACTGGAAAATCGGTGAATGGGATCCAACTGACATAGAAGTAGTCGCTGCTTTCGATATTGATGCAAGAAAAGTTGGAAAAACTGTTGATGAAGCTATCTTTGCAAAACCAAACTGTACTACAGTCTTCCAACCAGAAATACCAAAAAGCGATGTAGTTGTCCAAATGGGACCTGTTCTTGATGGTGTCAGTGAACATATGGCAGAATTCGAAGATGATTATACATTCATAGTAGCTGATGAAGAGCCAGTAGACGTTGTTGAAGTCTTGAAAGAAAGCGGAGCAGAAATATTACTCAGTTATTTGCCAGTGGGTTCTGAAGAAGCTGCAAGATTCTATGCACAATGTGCATTGGATGCGGAAATTGCTTATATTAATTGTATGCCAGTATTTATTGTAAGTGACCCAGAATGGGATGCAAAATTCAGAGAAAAAGGACTCCCTGCTGTTGGTGACGACATTAAAGCACAAATCGGTGCAACCATTACCCACAGAACCTTAAGTAACTTGTTTAAGGAAAGAGGTGTTAAATTAATTCACACTTACCAAATCAACACTGGTGGAAACACTGACTTCTTGAACATGTTAAACAGAAAACGTTTAGACTCTAAAAAAGAATCTAAAACTGAAGCTGTTCAATCAGTACTTGCAGAAAGAATGGATCCTCATGACATCCACATTGGTCCAAGTGATTACGTACCATGGCAAAAAGACAACAAGATCTGTTTCTTAAGAATGGAAGGTAAAACCTTTGGTGACGTTCCTATGGACATAGAACTCAGATTAAGTGTAGAAGATTCTCCTAACTCTGCAGGATGTGTAATTGACGCTATTCGTTGCTGTAAATTAGGACTTGAAAGAGGAATTGGTGGACAATTAACTTCAATTTCATCTTATGTTATGAAACACCCTCCAATCCAATTCACTGATGATGAAGCAGCAGCTAATGTTGAAGCATTCATTAATGGAGAAATAGAACGTTAAGATTAATTTCTTAACTTTTTCTTTTTTTATTTTTCTAATTTTTTCAATTTTCTTTTTAACTATTTTTTACAATTTATACTGTTTTAATAATAATTTTTCATAATTATCTTTGACTTTTTCTTATTTCAACAAATTTTTAAAACTATTTTTAAATATAGTCAAAAAATAGATAACTTTTATTAGTAGTTATAACAATAAATAATAATATAATGTAAAATAATCGTATGTGATTTAGAAATAATAAATTAGAAATTTATATTTAAAAATCAGAAATATGATTTTGAATTAAATTTATCATGATATTTAAAAATTTTAGTGAGGTGTAAAGATGAAAGTGAAAATAACCGAAACCGCATTCAGAGATGCTCACCAATCCCTTTTAGCAACCAGAATGAGAACAAGAGATATGGTTCCTATTATTGAAGAAATGGATAAAGTGGGATATCATGCTATAGAAGCATGGGGTGGAGCTACCTTTGATACTTGTATTAGATTTTTAAACGAAGACCCTTGGGAAAGATTAAGAATATTAAAGGAAAACTTTACTGAAACTCCATTGCAAATGCTCCTTAGAGGTCAAAACTTACTCGGATACAAACATTATGCTGATGACATTGTAACTAAATTTGTAGAAAAATCCTATGAAAACGGTATTGACATCTTTAGAATCTTTGATGCAATGAACGATATTAGGAACATGCAACAATCCATTAAAGTAGCTAAAGAGCAAGGTGCTCATGTTCAAGGAACTATCAGCTACACCATTAGTCCAGTTCACACTATCGACAAATTCGTGGAATTTGCAAAAGAACTTGAAGCATTGGAATGTGATTCAATAGCTATTAAGGATATGGCTGGTTTAATCACCCCGTCTGTTGTATTTGAATTGGTTACAAGATTAAAAGAAGAAACTGATTTATTAGTTAACTTACACTCACATTGTACCAGTGGTATGACTCCTATCAGTTATTATGCTGCATGCCAAGCAGGTGTTGACATTTTAGACACTGCTATTTCACCAATCGCTTGGGGTACTTCCCAACCTCCAACAGAAAGTATTGTAGCATCCTTACAAGGCACTGAATTCGACACTGGTCTTGATTTAAAAGCATTAAACCAAATTAAAAAATACTTCGAAACCCTTAGAGAAAAATACGAAGGATACATCGATCCTATTAGTGAAAGAATCGACACTGACGTATTGATGTACCAAATCCCTGGTGGAATGCTTTCCAACTTAATTTCACAATTAAAACAGCAAAACGCATTAGACAGATACCAAGATGTATTGGAAGAAATGCCTCGTGTGAGAAAGGATATGGGATACCCTCCACTCGTAACTCCAACTAGCCAAATCGTTGGTATTCAAGCTGTAATGAACGTTATAAACGGTGAAAGATACAAAATCGTTTCCAACGAAGTTAAAGATTACATGAAAGGTTTCTATGGACGTGCTCCAGCACCAATCAATGAAGAGATTGCTCAAAAGATCATTGGTGATGAGGAACGTATTACCTGCAGACCTGCAGATTTAATTGAACCTGAATACGAAAACTTCAAAAAAGAAGGTGAAGAGTTAGGAATCATCAAGAAAGAGGAAGATGTTCTTACTCTCGCAATGTTACCTCCAGTTGCTAAACAATTCCTTAAAGGCGACCTCGAAGAGGAACCATTCCCAGAAGTTCACATTGGCGGTAGCGGTGATGATGACCTTAGCGCTATTCCAACTGAATACTCTGTAGAAGTTGATGGAGATATCTTCGATGTAAAAATCATGCCTACCGGTTACATGCAAATCGGTCAACAAGGAGGCAGCGGAAATGTAGGCCCTATTCCTGGTGCATTAACTGCATCCATGCAAGGTATGGTGCTTAAGATTAAAGTAAACACTGGAGATAAAGTCCAAAAAGGTACTGTAGTTGCAGTTCTTGAAGCTATGAAAATGGAAAACGATATCTACGCTGAAGAGGAAGGTATTGTAGAACAAATTTTCGTAGAAGAAGGTGACACTGTAAACGCAGGTGACAACTTAATGTTGATTAAACCTTTAGACGAATAATGGTATTTTTTACCATTATCTTTTTATTTTTTTTTAGATTAATCTAATATTTTTAGAATTATATTTATTAGATTTAATCTCTTTACACCTTATTTAAAATTAAACAAAAAAAGCTATTTTTAAGAATTCATTTTCAAAGAATCTGAAATATTGATAATAATAAGGATAATTAAGGATAATTAAGGATAATAATAAGATAATAATGATTAAATTAATTCGTAATATATGAAACTATTATTGGAATGATAAAAAAAGAAAATGAATAAAAATATTTATCCATTTCCAATTCCTAAAAAGAAATAATCATAAGTGTTTTGTAAAGTTTCAGGAGCCATCCAAGGATAGGTTTTAGCCAAGTATTCCTTAATCTCATCTGATCTGGTGATGACATCTGCCTTGTTTGCAAATTTCTGTGCTCTGAAATAATCATTCAAATCATCACTGATTTCACGGGACTCCTCATACAAATGCTCTAAATGAGCAGGTGGAACATGAGGCAATATCTCCCTAAGAATGTCAATAGGAATCAGATCAAAATGATTAGCAATTGCAAAATTAAAAATGACATTTAATATAAGATCTTTAGTATTGAGAACAACACGTCTTGGAATGGATTCCGCTTGTTCCTCAGATATCACACCATCCTTCAAAGCCCTATCTACATCTGTTTCAACTACAATCTGAAACCCTTGATTATATTTACCTTGTCTGAATCGAATGGCAAATATGAGCATGCAAAGAACAGATAAGACTGCAAATATTAAAGAAATGGATGCGACTAAACTGGATTGAAGTTTAAACTCATTATATATCAATAATACAAGAGCCAATATGATAAAAAATCTTGATAAAAATGCTAAATTTAATCTTGGAACTTTCATATTTTCACATTTTTTAATATTTTCACATATAATACTTATTGCAATTCATATTTAAGAATTTCTTTTTACTCCCTATTGTTTTCCAAATAATCACGAATCATAGTGTTTGCAACATCTCTCACTTCAATTAAAGGAATGTCCTGCTCTACAGAGATTCTGCGTAAATCCTCATATTCAGGCCTATGAGAAATGATTTCATCTCCAATCAATCCTATCTTAAAGTTGATTGTATAAATATGATTGCCAACATTAATATCCAAAGGAACAAATTGCCTTTCAGCAACTCCTCTATGAGTGTTTTCAGAGACTCTAATACCTAAAGTGCCGGTTTCCCTAAAGAGGATATTTACTAAATGGTCAACTAAATCTGGTTTTGAGATAACTTTAATTAAATGACCTGGCCTATTTTTCTTCATGGTAATAGGCACCACTGAAACATCTCTAGCTCCTTCAATCAAAAGCAAATCAAACAAGAAACCTAATTCCTCACCAGACATATGGTCAATATTGGTTTCAATTACAGAAACCTTATGCTTTCCATTTGTATTCTTGGATTTGATGACTCTTAACACATTAGGGAAATCGAATTCCTTTGAACCGCAACCGTATGCAATCTCCTCAGGAGACATCATAGGAGCAAATTCTAAAAATTCATCACAGAACTCCATGTACAAAGCACATCCAGTAGGTGTTGCAAGTTCAGAATTGACTGGTCCGCCAACGCATTTAGTTTCTCCTTTTGAAAAATCTTTAAAGGAATCCTCATTTAATCCTTTAAGAATATCCAAGCTTGCAGGAGCAGGGACAGGAATTCTTCCGTGGGCAGTTACAACCACTCCACCACCAACAGCAATAGGAAGACCAACCACCTTATCCTTATCCATTCCTAAATCAAAGTAAGCACAAATTGAACCTAAAACATCTGCTACAGCATCTGCAGCACCTACTTCATGGAAATGAACTTCTTCAAGGCTTTTGCCATGAACTCTTGACTCTGAAATAGCTATTCTCTTAAATACCTTTTTAGCCATTTCAACCATTTCATCGGTTAAATTTTCAATATCTGCATATTTCAATAGATCAATTTTTTCCATGAAATCTGGAAAATGAACATGATGGTTGTTTTCATTATCCTCATCAATAGTCTTTACATTGCAAAATGTAGCATCAATTCCGGACTTATTTACTTTATTTAATGATACTTCAACCTCACCAAAGTCAACAGCCACATCTTCCATAAGACATTTAACCTTTTCCCCATCAGCTCCCAAGTCCACAAGAGCTCCAATAATCATATTCCCAGATATTCCTGCATTCTGAGGGTCAATAATATAAACCATAAAATTACTTCCTTAAGCTTAAATTACAATCAAAATTAATCTCTGAATAATTGTTTTAATATTCTCTAAATAATTGTATAAATATTCTCTAAATAATTGTATAAATATTTTCTAAATAATTGTATAAATATTCTCTAAATAATTCTCTAAAATAATATATATAATTACAATTAAATAATATTTGTTATAAAAATATATTCATAATACGAAACAATAAATTATGATAATCACTCCAAAATTAGAGAAATCATTAAAGGGTAGGATTCAAAGCAATTGAAAAGAGGAATTTAATTGTCTAAAAAAAGTAAAAACAATGCAAAAAATAAGAAAATCCAAAGCATCAAAAACAAGCTAGTGAACGGTGAATTGATTAAAAACGAAGATGCTTTATACATTAACAATCCAGATTATTTTTTAACATTCAGTGATTTGGAAATAAGTGATGGAATTGACATTATAGAGAACATTATGGTCTTGTCAGACAATTACATCAGTTTCAATAGGGAAAATGAGGATGAGCCATTAAATGATGTTGAGTTAATGGAAATCACTGAGGAATATAAGGAAAATAATGATATTGATGGAGGTTATATCGCTCAAAGCTTTGATAAAATAGATTTCATTAGCAACACTTATGAGGATATAACTGTCATTACTGTAATTTCCAATGACCTTGAAGTTCAGGATTTTTACAATGAACTGAAAGTTGTCAATAGCTGGAAAGGATTTGATAATGCTAAAGTTGATTTTGGACAAATAATTCTTTTGAATCATGCATTCAGCCCTAAATTACTCATCCAACTTTATAAGGTTGCAACTAAGCAAAAAGCAAAATTCTTTGAATCACTTCACTTGCCAGCCCATATAAATCATATCCTAAACAATAATGATTTCCTGGTTATTGCATCCAATCTCCCAGAAGAGACTTTAGATCAAGATTATATAATGGAAATCGGTTTAGACATAACCAATATGGAATATGAGGATGATGATATCGATTTAGATGAATTCATAGAAAGAATTGAAGATGCAGTTGTAATTAGTTGTGAAGATGCATTGGAAAAGATTGATTTGAACATCGGAATACTTGATTATCTTGTCAGTAAAGGAATCCAAATCGGAGATATGATTGAAGTTGGAATGAGCCTTCTAGAAAATATGGAAGAAACTGAAGAATTGAAGGAAAAATTAGAGAAGCAATTGCTTAAATCAGTTCGCGATAAAAACATTAACGCTCTCTTAATTGCAGCAATTAGACTGGAGGAAGACCTTCAAAAAGGAAGAGTCCGTGAAATAAACTTAAATGAAAAACTGGTTCATTTCTATCCAGATGAACTTATCGGTGCAACAATTGCAAATCAAATAGCTGGAACTAAGGCTTTGCTGAACTTCAGAAGATATTCAAAAGAAAAGCCAGGAATATTATACGGTTTAGGACCGGTTTTATCAAATGCATTTGCAGGCTTGATTGCAGGATGCATGACAAAGATACTCGGAGAATGAATTTTATCGATTATTGGCAGATATTAAAAAATGACATATTGGAATTGATGGATATTAAAGAATTGGTGGATTTGAAAATATGAAAGATGAAAACAATGATGACTACTTTGAAAAGCAAAGCCCTTCAACATTACGTTCCATTGGAGGATTATTGACTTTTTCAACAATACTCCCTTTAAACATTTACACAACTATTGATGAAATGGCAAGGTTAACATGGTTTTGGCCAGTCCTTAATGGACTTATAGGATTATTAGCCACAATTATTGCATTCATATTAGCAAAATTCATCCATTTTGACCCATTTTTGATTGCTGCAATAGTCTATGGATTCTTATTATTGATAAATGGATTTAATCATTTCGATGGACTTATGGACTTTGGAGATGGAGTGATGGTCCACGGCTCTCCAGAGAAAAAATTAAGCATTATGAAAGATCCTATGACTGGTGTTGGAGGAATAGCTACTGGATTTATTGTAGGAACAATTACCATAGCTGCATTCACCTCTTTAATCAATTATGCATATGCAGTTAGCTTTAATTTACTTTTATTGATTATTGTAGCAGAAATTGCTGCAAAAATAGGCTTAACAACCTGTTGCATAAGCTCTCAAGCATCTGAAGAAGGAATCGGTAAATATTTCATCAAGTACATGAACTTGAAAAATTATGTTGTTGGATTAATCATTTGCTTCATAATTGCTGTAGCATTAAGTTTAGGTCCTGGAATCCACATAGGACTTTTAGGTATTATTGGAGGAGCATTCGGCGGAGCATTGACAGCATTACTTGCTAAAAAACATCTTAAAATTGCAAATGGGGATGTTCTCGGAACCTCTAACGAATTAGGAAGACTTTTCTCATTACTCGCTATGTTAATATTGATTTCAATGAATTTCAGTTCTTTAATTTAAAATATTAAATTAAATAAAAAAAACTTAAGAATTATAAATAATTAAAAAATAAAAACTAAAAAAAAATAATAATTAAAATTATCAAATTATCTTATTGTAAAAGAGTGAAACAATGAATATAAACGTTTTAAGATTAGACCACAGAATAGGAAGAGACACACGTATAACAACCCATGTATGCTTAACTGCAAGAGCTTTTGGTGCAAGTAAAGTCTGGTTGGCAGGAGAAGAAGACCACAGCATGATGAAAAGCGTAAGAGATATTGCAGACAGATGGGGAGGAGACTTTGAAATCGAATATAACAATTCATATATGGAAGTTATAATGAACTGGAGAGAAAATGGAGGAAAAATAGTTCATTTGACAATGTATGGTTCACAAGCTCATGAAATTGTAGATGAAGTGCGTGAAACCGGTGATGATATCCTAATCATCGTTGGTGGAGCAAAAGTACCTACAAAAGTCTATAAGAATGCTGATTGGAATGTTTCCGTAACAACACAACCTCATTCTGAAGTTGCAGCACTTGCAATTTTCCAACATCTTTTGATGGAAGGAAAGGAATTTGATTTGGAATTTGAAAATCCTGTATTTGAAGTTATTCCAACAGCTCATGGAAAAACTGTAAATATCCATGATGAAAATAGAAAAATCAACAAAGAAGAATAAAAAAATAAAATCATTCACCATAAAAGAAGAATAAATTATTTTACAATAATTTATTTATCTTTTCACCATAACACCTAAGAAATAAAATCATCCAAACGTTTTAAAGCTTTCATTTTATCATATTTATCTAATTTTGCCTGATGAAGTGCATCCTTTACAGTGGCTATGGAATGATCATAAACATCTCTATCAACAGGATAAGGAAAACCATCCTTTCCACCATGACTAAAAGAATATTTTACAGGGTCTTTCCAACTTGCAGGCTCACCAAAGACCAAATCAGAGATTAAAGCAAGAGCCCTGATTTTTTTAGGACCGATTCCCTGAAGCAAAATCAAGTCCTCGTACTTTTCCGGCTGAATTTCCCAAGCATTCTTTAAAACTTCAAATTCCTTATCAGACAAATCCATATCCAAGACTTGATGATGCTCAGGCAAAGTAAGGGAATTTGTCTCATCTATGCTAAAATCAGTTAAAAGAAGTTGATTGGAATCTTTTCTTTTGAAATAACTCCTTAAGTGATCAGGATTGTCATTAATCAAATCAACACTGATTTTTTGTGCTTCAACACTATCCTTTGAAGCCATGTTCAATGCCTCATTTTCCTTTTTATCACAGGATATTCCATTATGGGGATCCTCTAGAAAACTTGTAACATTTTCACCCATCCAATGATAACGCCTTGCGTATTTTGTTGCAGTGTTCATTCCTTGTTGCACTACTGCCCAATCCCCTTTTTCAGTGATGAAGAAGTTATGGACATATAAATTATATCCATCCTGCAAGCATGAGTTGTCCACCTTTGCGGATAATTTGCTTGAATGAATCATGTCTTCAATATTTGAGCTTTTAAGATTGAATATTTCTCCTGCCCTTTCAATTCCTTGTGGAGTTTTTCGGGATGCGGTTCCTTTGCCTCCAGAGATATAGATTCCATGTTTTTCTGGATCAATTGAGGATTTCAATGCTCCAAGTGTGGTTGTAGTTGTTCCCGAGGAATGCCAATCAAAGCCTATGACGCATGAGAATGCTTGGAACCAATAAGGGTCAGATATACGGTTTAAGAATTCATTAGTTCCATATTCCTCGATTACCACTTCAGAGATTGCACCAGACAATTTAGTCATTCTATCAAATAACCATCTTGGCGTATGTCCTCCATGCAGTGGCAGATTAGTTGTTCCCCTCCTTTGCATTAAAATACCCCTAAAAAAGTTATAATTAATATTTTCTAAAAAATAGTATATAAAATTAAAAAGAGCATTTGAAAAATAATATGCATAAAAAATAGGAAATGAAAAATCTAATCCAGTCTAAAAAAAAAAATAAACTATAAAGACTCACCGTGTGCAATGGCCACAATTCCTGGAATGTCCTTAACTTCCAATTCGAAGAAAGCTTCCATGCCTTCCTCTTCATAAGCCACACATTTCTTTGATAGGACATTATTTGTGAGTAGTGCAGCCACTGGAGGAGTGACAATGAAAACGGAATTATACTTATTTAAGCTTTCCTTTGTCTCATCAGATAAAGACCCCTTTCCTATATGAAACTTCACCCCCGCTTTAGATAATGTTGGAATTGATGATTCTATTTCAGTTTTATTGCTTGTAGTTGGAGCAACTCCTGCAACGCTAAATGCAGTATGCATAATAGCCATGCCCTTAAAGTCAAAAGGATATTTGTCTGTATCATCGTTTTCAATAGATTTGGCCAATTTTGGTAAAACTGCATCTCTACCGCAATACATTAAGCCAGATAATGATATCTTATCCCCGACTTTCAAATCATTTACAACATCATCACTGATTGGAGTTTGTATTTTTTTCATATAATTAGATATTTTTTTAAAATTTATAAAATTTTCCAATGTAAAAAATTATTTCAAAGTGTGTAAAATAGTAATTGTGTAAAAGTGAAAATCTGCTAAAAAATTTAATATGTTTTAATTAAAATAATGAGCGATTAAATCATATGTACTGTTAAAAAAATACAAAATAATTTAAGATATCTTCAATATAATGAAATCACATCAAATGAAATAATATAAAAATATTAATTATATACATCAAAGCATATAAATCTGATAAAAAATTAAAAAATTAGAATAAATAAGTAAAAAAGTAAAAAAATTAAAGAGATTTGTTGATCTCATCCAAATCATTTAAAAGTTCAATCAAATGTTCCTTTTTAATATGATTCATTAAGATAACCCTAATGGCTTTAGGATAGGAAGAGCATGATATTTTCCAATTTCTTTCCTCAAGCAATTGAGCCAATTCAAAAGTCTCTAAATATGGATGATTGAAAGCAACAATATTCAATTTAGGCTCGACAACCAATTCATATCCTAAGTTTTTAAGGTTTTCTGCTAAAAAGTGAGTCTTTTCCAATGCTTCAATAGCATTGCTTGCATAACCCTCTTTTCCCAAATAGCTCATTACAGCATATGTTGCAGCTGCAGAAGCTCCTAAACGGGTGCCTACAATGGTAGACTGATTTTTGATTGTCAAGTATGGGGAATCTACAGACATTGCATCCAAATAGGATTGGTCTCTGAACAAAATTCCTCCAGAAGGAATTGGTGAAAGCCCCATTTTATGCGGATCTACGGTAATGGATTTGACACCTTCAATTGAAAAGTCAAAGTTTGGTAAATCATATCCTTTAGCTTTTAGGAAAGGAATTGAGAAACCACCGAATGCGGCATCTACATGTAGATGAATATCATTTTGAATAGCTATTTTGGACAGATCTTCTATAGGGTCAATCATTCCAAGCTCTGTAGTGCCTGCAATACCAACAATAGCTACAGTATTTTCAGTGATGTTATCATCAACGCATTTAGGATCGATACGGTAATTCTCATCCAAGTCTACACGAATCAATTTCAAATCAAGCATATCAGCCGCTTTCTTAAATGAAAAATGAGCGGATTTAGGAACTATTAACTCTCCTTTTTTAATTCCCTTATTATCTCTTGCAAGATTTCTTGCAGCTCTGATAGCCATGATATTAGCTTCAGTACCACCAGTTACCATATGACCAACAGGGCCTTCAATAGATAAAAAGGAACCAATCATCTTCAAAACCTTATCTTCCAATAATTTGGTTCCCTTGAATAGACCAGGATCCCCTAAATTGGAATCAATGAATTTAAAAAAAGCTTCTTTTGCAATAGGGTGCGCTTCTGTACACATGGAACCTAAAATTCTTCCATCAGAATATTTGCAATCCATTGCCTGAAATTCATCTAATTGATTGAAAATTTCATCATGAGATATTGGTTTTTCATTCATAAAAATTACCTGAACTTAAAAATAAAATGAAATGGATAAAAATAAAATCATATTTCTATAATGTTTGAAAATAAAAAAAATTAAAAATAAATTAAACTTCTTAAAATAAATAAAAAAATAAAGATTTAAAAGATTAAACTTTTAAATCAAAGTAAATTCAGAATTATAATTGTTTTCTTGCTGCATCAAGCATGATTTTCTTTTCAGCTCTTGCAACAGTCTTTCTTACTTCCTCTACTGCATCAGTATTGGAAGATACACTGGTAATTCCAAATTTAACAAGTTTTTCAACAATATGAGGTACACTACCTGCTTGACCACAGATACTGCAAGTTACACCTGCTGCTGCACAATGCTTAATGGTTCTTTCAATTAAAGCCATTACTGCAGGGTGTTCTTCTCTGTAGTGTTTTGCAACGAACTCATTGTTTCTGTCTACTGCAAGAGTGTATTGGGTCAAGTCATTGGTACCGAGACTTACAAAGTCAATTCCTTCTGCAATGTATTCGTCAATCAAGATAGCTGCTGCAGGAATTTCAACCATCATACCAAATTCAACATCCACTTGAGGTTCCATACCTACTTCTCTACATAATTCCTTAGCTCTTCTAAGCTCGGAAGGATGTTGTGATAATGGGATCATGATTCCAATGTTTGTATAACCTTTATCGTGAAGCTTTTTAATTGCTTTGAATTCTGCTTTTAAGATTTCAGGTTCATCCAATTCTCTTCTGATACCTCTCCAACCTAACATTGGGTTGTGTTCTCTAGGTTCATTTTCCCCACCTTCAAGGGTAATGAACTCATCGGTAGGAGCATCAAGGGTTCTGTACCATACAGGTTTTGGATAGAATTCATCTGCTACTTTTAAAACACCTTCAGCAATTGTATCAACCAATTTGTCTTCTTCACCATCAAGGATGAATTTTCTTGGGTGAACACCAGTGGATAACATCATGTGTTCAGTTCTGAGTAAACCTACACCATCTGCACCGGTTGCTGCTGCTTTTGGAGCTGCTTCAGCCATACTTACATTAGCTTTAACTTCAGTTACAGTGATTAAAGGAGTTGCAGACACTTGAATTGCACCAGCACTTGCTTCTTCACTTTCAGCACCTTTAATGATACCTTTGTATACTAAACCTTTTTTACCGTCAGCAGTAACTTCATCATTTTCTTTTAAGGTAGTTGTTGCGTCTCCAGTACCTACTACACAAGGAATTCCTAATTCTCTTGAGATAATAGCTGCGTGACAGGTTACTCCACCTTCATCAGTTACGATACCGGTAGCTCTTTTCATAGCTGGCACCATATCAGGAGTGGTCATAGTGGTTACCATTACGTCTCCTTCTTGAACTTTATCAAGTTCATCAAGACTTAAAATGACTTTAACAGTACCTGATGCTAAACCAGGACTTGCACCAAGACCTCTGATTAAAACTTCTAAATCCACTTCTTCCTCTTCAGCTTCCTCTTTCTTAGAATCGCCTAAGGTAGTGATTGGTCTGGATTGTAATAAGAATAAGTTTCCATCATGGAATGCCCATTCAGTATCTTGAGGTTTGCCGTAATGACCTTCTACTCTTTTAGCCATTGCAACAAGCTCTAATAATTCCTCATCAGATAAAACTCTTTCTTTTCTTAAATCTTCAGGAACGTCAACTTGAATGGAGGTTCCGCCTTCTTCATTAGTGAACATAGTTTTCTTGTCACTAATGGTAACGTTTAATACTTCATTAGTTTCTTTATCTACAGCGTAGTTATCAGGAGTTACAGATCCACTAACTACAGATTCACCAAGTCCCCAAGAACCTTCGATTAAAGCAATGTTTTCACCAGTGGATGGGTTTACAGTGAACATTACACCTGCCTTATCGGAATCAACCATTTGTTGAACAACTACTGCAATGTAAACTTGAGAGTGTTCGAAGTTGTTTTCTTCTCTGTAGAAAATAGCTCTTGCTTCAAATAAGGAAGCCCAACATTTTCTTACATATTCAATAACATTATCCAATCCTTGAACGTGCAAGAAAGTGTCTTGTTGACCTGCAAATGAAGCTTCAGGCAAGTCTTCTGCAGTTGCGGAAGAACGAATAGCTACATCAGCGCCATCTTCT
Source organism: uncultured Methanobrevibacter sp. (assembly GCF_937898925.1). Lineage (GTDB taxonomy): Archaea > Methanobacteriota > Methanobacteria > Methanobacteriales > Methanobacteriaceae > Methanobrevibacter. The sequence goes on along the minus strand of NZ_CALDKF010000114.1, from coordinate 5,992 downwards.
TCTCCAACTCTTTCGGATAATTGGTTGTAAGCTTCAGTAATGTAAGTAGAAATTCCGTCAGGTATAGGAGTTTCAATGATAATTGCTTTGATTTTTTCTGCAGCTTCTTGAAGTTCTTTAGTGTTATTAATATCTACTTGGTCTAAAATATCCATAACCTTGCTAAAAATTCCAGTGTCTCTCATAAACTTATCATAAGTTTTAGAGGTTACAACAAATCCTGGAGGGACTGGAATACCTGCTTGGGTTAATTCACCTAAATTAGCACCTTTACCACCAGCAATACCTAAATCATCTTTACTTAAATCTTCAAATTTTTTAACGTACATTGTTCTGCTCCTTTTTAAACAATAGTCCTTAATCAATTTTCAATAATTGAATGATAATGACGTTTTGGATATTAAATTAAAGTCCAAATAAATATTTTTTAGATTGTTTAATTTTGAATGAAATTAAAATTAAAAATAAAATGAAAAATTTGAGATTAATCAAAAAAGCCAAGACTTATTTGACTAATTCTGCACCTTTTTCAACAACAATTCTGCAAGATACAGGCATTTTCATACCTGCTCTTTTTAAAGCGGTTTTAGCGTCTTGGAAGTTTTTAGGGTTTACATCAATAGACATGATCTTTTGATTGGTTTTTACTAAAGCTTCTACACTGATTGCTTTACCGAAAGCATTTCTCATACCGCTTTGTACCCTGTCCGCACCTGCTCCGGTTGCCATAGGGTTTTCTCTTACGATGTTGTGAGGGTATACTCTTAATTTTAAGTGGTATCCTAATCTACCAGCAGATCTTTGCATGTATCTGTTAGAAGCAATACGAGCTGCTTCTAAAGCATTGTGTCTAATTTGAGCTGGTTTTTTAACTGCTAAGGATACTCTTACTGGGAAATCTTCTGATAAGTTACCCATATCATATTGAACAATTCTGTTGTTTGGTATTTTTCTAATATATTCTCTTCTTGAATAAGCACGAACCATTACTAGTCCTCCATATAATCATAATTAAGAATTTATGTGTGCAAAGCCACTGTACAAAACTATTGTACAAAGCTATTGTACAAAGCCATTTCTAAAGATTGCACATTTTGAATGCTTTATTTAATTCTAATCTAAAATAACACAAAAATTCTTTAAATTTTTATCGACTAAAAAGCCGAAATGTGATTGTTCTATCAGAACAAAGAAATAATAGCTATTCTGTAAAGTATAATCCCATATTAAGAAAATATAAGCTATAATTATATTCTTATTATCATACTTTCCTATCTTAGCCATATAAAATTGAGAAAATTAATAATTTGATTTAATAAACGAATATTATATATTATTAATTTATAAAGTTAGATAGAATATTACTATATATTTTTTTAAACATTAATAAATGTTACCCTATATTATATATAATTTAAGATTTATATAATATGAAAATAGATAAAATGAAAAACTATAAAATGAAAATCATAGATTAAAAAATTTATAATTGAAATTACAAATAATTAATTGAATTACAATTTTTAAAATTCATTTTTAAAATTACTTAAAAAATTTAATAGGGCAAAAGGATGAACATAAAATCAAATATCAAAATGGAATATAAAGATCCCCAATATGCTGAAATTGTCTATAAATCCCTTGAAGTGGATAATGAAGGTTTCGTTCGAAGCGTCTTGGAGAAAGATACAATAAATTTTAAAATTGAAAGTGATAAGTTAGGCAGTTTTTTAGCTACAGCAGATGATCTTATATCTTCTGAAATATTGGCTGAAGAGATAATAAAAAAAACAAAACAAAAAGATACTTTGAAATAAAAATGCCAAAATGAAAATTCATCCAAAAATTAAAAAAATTTCTATTAAAAGATAAATTTAATAATAATTAAAATCATAAATATATTACAATATATTGATATAACAATAAGTTACATTTTTTTTCTCATAATATAATAAACAAGGACAAAGATGAAGTGTTAATATGGAATGTCATAATCACCCAGATAGAGAGGCTGTGGCAAATTGTTCATTTTGTGGAAAAGCAGTTTGTCCAGAGTGTAGTGTGGAAATTGGTGGAAATATTTATTGTAAAGATTGCTTAAATGACATCATTGCAAAAACTATGGTAGAAGAGGAAGCTGTAGCAGATTCTCCAAAAGCTGCAGAAGTAGTTGAAGAACCTGCAGATGCATTTGAACCAATTACTCCAATTCAAGCAGAAGAACGTCAAGTTGCAGAAGAAATTGCAAAACCAGTTGACAAAGCTCCTGAAAACTTTGAAACTGATTATGAATATGAAACTGCATATGTTGAAACTTACGAAGAAGATGGAGATGAGGACAGCTATTACGAAAATCCTGAACCTATTCCTGAACCTGTACCAGAATACAGAGAACAGGAAAGAAAACTTAAAGCAAAACCTCAACCAACCAGACCTCCTATTGAACCTATCCATACTGGGGATATAGATGAGGATTACTATTATGAACCAGTTCCTAGTGAAACTCCAAGCAATGAACTTGAAGCAAAATATGAAAGATATTTAGAAGATTTATATTATGATGAAGAAGAGGATGTAGTTCCTCCAGAACTTCTTGAAGAGGTTGTTGAAGAACCTCCTAGGTCTAGAGCTCCTAAAGGAAAAAGGAGAAGGAAGAAACAAGCTAAAAAAGAACGTGCAGCATATGAGGAAGCACCTAGAAGACAAAGACCTAGAAATTATCCAAGAGATGATGGGGAATATTACATTAACCCTAGAGATGAATACGAAGAAGACTTTATAGTTCCATCCCATAACAGAAGAAGAGCTCCTCAAAGAGATGCTGAAAGTTACGAAGAGCTTAAAAGAAGAATTGAAAGAAACTACGAACTAGAACAGCACAGCAAAAAAAGAGGTCGCTTCAGAAGATCTAAAAAGTCAAAATACGATTATGATGACTATGATGAACTAGAAAATATCCAAGAGATGCACAGATATCCTGTAGAAGAAGAAAGCGAAAAGCTTTCATTCACCGAGATACTTCTTGCAATCATCTTAATCATTTTAATAATATTACTTGTCTTATATGTAATTTACTTATTCAGATTAAGTGGAGATTACGCTGGTTTCATAGAAGCTCTTAGTGGATTAATCCAAAATCCTGGAGAATTCATTACTAACGTATTGAATTAATTAAACTAATAGAGAATTTATTTCTCTATCCTTTCTTTTTTTAACACTTCTATTATCTTTATTAATTTTTCTTATTTTTCTTATTTTTATTATTTTTATTATTTAACTAATAAAATAAACTTATTTTTTACATAAAGTTTTTGAATACTATTTTTTTTAAAAGTTTTATTAAAAATGAAAAATAATATGCTATTTTTATAAAAGCTAAAAAATAATAAGAAGTGAATGATCTAAATTAAAAAAAGATAAGATTGATAAAAAAGCTATGAAAATTAATTAAAAATTGATAAAAAATTGAAAAAAATAATAAAAAAAGAAAGTAAAAAAAGTGAAAAGTAAAAAGAAATAATTAAAATAATTATTCTTCTGCTTCTTCTTCAGCAGGTTCTTCTACTTTTTTCTCGAATTCATCTACGAATTCAACTTTTTCGTAATCCATATTGTCCCAAATGTCTTTGGAAATTCTGAATCTAGCAAAAGTTACATCCATGTATGATTTTTGATCGAATCTGGTGATTTCATCTAATTTGATACTTACTTTGTCACCATCGATTTTGATTTCGGTTTTGTCTAAGTCCATGTTAGGGTAGGAGTAGTGTAACTCAATCATACTTTTGATTTTTTCTTCATCATCTTCAATAACTTCAACTACAGAAACATCATATTCTAAGTTTTTACCAGCTAATTCATGGTTGAAGTCCACTTTAACTCTTCCACCGTTTACAGAGATGATTTTACCAGTACCCGCATCTGCAGTAATTTTCATACCTCTAACAGGAGTCATACCTTGTTTTTTGAATTCTTTCATTGGAATTAATTGAATGAAATTAGGGTTTCTTTGACCAAAACCATTTTCAGGAGTTACAGATACGTGAACAGCCTCTCCAGCTTCAGTTCCAATAATAGCATCATCAATAGCTTTTAATAAATGATTTCCTCCAACAATAATTGGAATTGGACCGTAAACTTTATTTTCTACTAATATACCTGCTTCTTCTGCGATATCTTCGGAAGTAGTATCGAATACTTCATCAGTTTCTTTAATTTTTCCAGTGAAATTTAATCTTACAAAATCTCCTTCTTTAATTGCCATAAATAATTCTCCTATAATCTTTATTATGAAAACAATTACATTTTTAAATATTAAGAATATGTCTTTACTTTCACAGTTTACTCAAGTTCAAAATAGTCAAATGTAATTAATAATAAAATTGAATAGTAAATTTAATAATTTAATATCAATATAAAATATCTAGCTAATTAAAATAAATTTTTTAATTAATCAAATATTCATTATATATTTTTATTAAGTGATATTATATAATGTTTACTAATTTAATAAAAAAATAGAAAAATAGTCGTGAAAAAAATAGATAAAAAATTAGAAAAAAGTATTGAAAAAATTTAAAAAATTAGAGGTATTAATCAGTGACTATATTCTTTACAAACCTGTTTCCTTTTTCAAATACCTTTTCTTTAAATTCCTCTAAAACTGCCTCATTTTTATAATTCAATACACGTACAGTGCTAGGGTAATTATTGATATATTCAGAAATCATATCTGCATTGATCCTTGTCTCTAAAATGCTTAAAACCCTATTTTTAAAATGGCTGCTGAAACCATAGAAAATGGAATCTTCAATTTCAGAGACTGATTCAAATGGTTTTTCCTCACGCCTATCAACTAATTCATTAGCCAACTTTTCATTGAAGAAATTTAATTTAATCAAATCATCATAAGGTAAATTGTTTGCAGAATCAATGATGTACTCTTCAACTCTTAAATCATGCAATGGAGCCCTATCCTCATTGATTTCTCTTTCTAAAATCCTAAGTGTTTCACTTGGCAACATTGATTTGACTGAGTCTAAATTATTCTCTGAACAAGCCTTACGAATCAAGGTTCCACTTACACCTTCAATACGTGGAACAAAAATGAATTTGTCCTTAAAATCAAATCCTATCTTTTTCAATGATTTGGAAAATGAAACTATAACATAATTGTCCTCTTCCAACTTTCCATTATAGACCACTTCTTTTGTATCCATATCAACGATTCTATAAGGTTTTGGAGCTACACCATGACCTAAAGAAATTCTTTCCAATATCTTTTCATAACCATCAAAAGGCCTGTAGCCTCTAGGTATAAAATCAGTATTCAATGCCTGGAACATTTTTGTTAAACATAAAGAGTATTGGCCAGATCCCATAATTCCCATAGGTGGTCCTTCAACAACAATATCTGCACCTACAGCAATAGCTATTTCAGCCCTTGTTCTTCTATGTAAAATGTAAGGCAATCCTCTACCGCTTCTTTCAAACAATCCTGGAACGACAGCTACAAACAATCCGTCAGGAATTTTTTCCTTTGCAGTTTTCATGCAGTGAAAATGACCATTGTGAAGGGGAGAATACTCAGTGAAATCCGCAATTAGTGGTCTTGAATTAGAGGATTTATTTGAAGTTTCCTCATCAGAATCTAATTGGGAATATTTTTTTGAATTTTCAAAATCCTTGAAGAATGTTTTTCTATCATTCTCTTGAATCTCTTTTATAAAATTACAAACACTGTCAGCAACTTCAATTTTAAAATCTTTATAATTATAATCTTTATATTTTTCATTTGCTTCTTCTATAGTCATATTATTAACTACACATATTAAAGACATTAAATTTGATATTCCAGGTTTATTTTCTTCATCATAATAAACTTTACCTTCGCTATCTGTACATGCAGACATTATTTTTTTTCTAGTTATTTCAATGTCATCTAACATAAAGATAGTTCCTTTATCATCTTTTGGAGCAGACTTACTCATTT
>NZ_CALDKF010000113.1 GCF_937898925.1 uncultured Methanobrevibacter sp. | reverse complement strand
TATATCTAAAAAAATATTTTAATTAGTCTATAAAATTGATTTAAAGCAATAATATTCAATTTAAAAATCGATAACATTATATACTATGTTTTTGAAATGAATGATTGAGTATTGGGATTTATTGGAAGATCATTGAGTTCTCAAAGAATGAATTTGATAACTGAAGTGATACCATGAATATAGAAAAATATCCTCAATACCAATTATATAAATTTACCTTATTGCTGGAAGAGAATAAAGCAATGTATATAAAACCAGATATTGAATCTCGAGCAGTAGATGGAACAATAATAAATAGGGCATATTATAGTGCTTATTCCTATGCTCTCTTATGGTTAGAAGAAATTTCAGGATTTAAACTTAAACAAAAGTGGGAATATGAAGCAGAAGGAAAAAAATATGTTTCTGAACATAGGCAAGTTAGAGATTGCTTAATAAAGTATGAAAAGATGAAAGCAAGTAAAAATTTATATGAATTACATAGATTACGTAAAAAAGCCGATTATAAATTATTAAATCCATTAACTGAAGAAGAAATTAATAATTCTATAAAATATATGAAAAATGTTTTAAATGAATTAAAATTTGAAAATAAATGAAGGTAAAAAAATGATATATAAGCTAATAAATGAAGATAACACCCTTGTAAATGAATACCCCGCACCACAAATCTACAAAACGCTATCAGATGAAGAAAAAAATAACATATACACTTTTAAAAAAGAAATAGAAAAAATCACAATCCCTAAAGGATTGGGAAAAGTCTATGTAAATGTTATGTACGACTGCATTCAACTTGAAAAGGAGTATATTATAAATTATTCAAATGGACATAGCCGTGAATATTATGAAAAAGAAATAGAAAAAATATACCGTCATATGGAATCTTTTTCAAAAAAGAACAATCTTTTTGATTTCTATCTTGGTTGCCATATTCTATTAATGGATTGAATGTTTATATATTATCTAAAAAATTATAAAAAAGAAAAAAAGTTTATTTAAGCGTAGTACTGAAGAGGTTTATCATCTTTTTTCTCTTCACCTAAGCCAAATAATACTTGGAACAATTCAGAAAGGTCTTCCACTGGACCGATTCCCATTTTAAGACAAGCTCCAATGTAGAGTTTTTCAATATCCTCATCTGCAATCTTTTCACCATTTTCAGATTTGAGGTAGCCTAAGAAGTATGCAGCTACAATTGGGCCAATTCCATAATCTGGGATCTCTTTTTCTTGTTCCTGTTTTCTTAAAATATTGCTTTTTCCTATCATCATATCACCGGAACAATACTATAAAATTCGTTACTTATAAAGGTTTGCTATATTAAACCATTTATGAATAAAAAAAAGATGAAAAATCATAAAATTAACTATTTTTAAAAAAAAATAAAAAAAGTAAAAAGATAAGATTAAGTCTCATACTCAACATCAGATCTTAATCCAACCAATGAGGCACAGACTGCTATTACACATAGAATTGCTGAAATTATACAGGAAATCCTTGAACTTTCCATAAGCAATGGATAATATTCCGGTACAATAGGCACATTTCCCATAATGTATGCAAAGATAACTGTAAGCAAACCAATGCTTAATGTCTGACCTATAACTCTCATTGCTGCAAGGGATGCGGAAGCAGTACCAGTTTCCTCTTTAGGTACAGAACTCATTATCGCATTGGTGTTTGGAGTTGAAAACAATCCATAACCGATTCCCTGAAGGAACATTGCAACTATAATGAGATATAATGGAGTTGACTCATTTAGGAAGCATAAAATCAGAATCGCTACTGTAACAAATCCCATACCAATGGCTGCAAGCTTTTGAGGATCTATCTTGTCTGATATTCTTCCTGATATCGGTGCCAATATTGCCATCATGACTGGTGTCACGATTAGAAGCAGTCCAGACATCTGTGAATCTAGGCCCATAATGTATTGAAAATGATAGGTTACTATGTATGTGATTACAAATGTTGCCAAATAACTTATCAAGGATGCTAAATTTGAAGAGGAGAACCTTGCATTCTTAAACAATCTCACTTCGAATACAGGATTATCAACCCTCAATTCAATATACGCAAAGCAAATCAGTAAGGCTAAACCAACTATCAATAATATCTTACCTAATCCAGTGTTTATCACAGTGAATCCATAAACAAAGAGCAAAATTCCAATCATATAGATAATTGATCCTAATTTATCTATAACACCATCATACATAGTCCATTCGTCATCAAGACTGTGGCATAGATAAGCTGAAAATATAAGGAAAGGAAGCATAACATAGAAGATACTTTGCCATCCAAGGTAATAAATAACAATCCCACCAATAACAGGAGCTGATGATAATCCTATGTAAACTCCTGCAATGTTCAATCCCAAAGCCTGTCCACGGGTTTCTGGAGGGACAGCAGAAACGATTAGTGCCATTGAAGCTACATTGATGAATGCAGTCCCTATTCCCTGAATGACCCTTGAAAACAATAGTAGTTCACTGGTAAAGGAGAAGCAGGAAATGATCACTCCAATCATAGTGACTATAATCCCAATGAATAATGACCTTTTTAGGCCATATTTGCTTGTATATTTTCCTAAAGGTATTGATAATGCAGCAATTGCAAGCAAAAATATTGTAGCCACCCAATTTTGAACTATATTGCTCATTGAAAGTTCACGTGCAATGAGTGGAAGGGCCACTGAAATGTTTGCTAGAAAAGCGGTTACAAATGAAACGACTGCAGCAAGCAGAATAACTGATTTTTCCAAACCTAATCTATTAACAATACCCACATTAACACCTTTCGATTGATATTATTAATTATAATTTAGATTTAATATAAATTTTTATATAATTTTTAAAAGCAGTACAGAAATGGAAAATAGCTAAAAATAGAATAATATTTAAAAAAAGAGTCTAGATAAAGATTATAACAATTTGCGAAGAGATTGCTATTATAATGTTTTGTGATTTAGAAATTTATTAAATAATATTTGGATTGTAGTGATTTTTAAGATTTAAATAAACTTTTTCCGCAAATTGCCATAATCTTACCTAAAATGCATTAAGGAGAGAAAATAAGTAATTATACTTATTATCTTAATTTGCATAATATCAATTTTCAATAAACTTTCAGAATCTAACTTTAAGGTAACACAGCGATAATATTTTACAAAAATAATAAAAATTTACTAAAAAGTAATATCATGCTTATTTAATATATAGTAGTAATAATCATATAAAGTTTTTCTTATTACAAATGGCTAAAAATAGCTTAAATCAGTATTACTCTTTATAAAGAGTATTATTCTTTAAATGGATAACAATGTAAAAGTAATAATATAAAAGTAATACTCTAATCAAATATTAAATATTAAAATTGATGAAAAAATAGAAAAAATTAGATAAAAAATAAAAAATGATGGTGGTTTTAGAACGCACCACCACCTCCACCACCGGAACCGCCTCCGATTCCTCCTATGGAGTCATTGTTGGCAGCTGAAATGGTAGATGATGCAGTTGCAAATGAACTGTTTACATGATTGTATCCGCCAAGATAATAGAACATGAACAAGTCATTTGCAGTGTAATTAGGATTGTCCAATCCACCATAAACATGAAGTTTCATTGCCTTATAGACTTGATCAGCCACTCCAAGGGCAGTTGCATAGACCAAATACTTGTTCCATATTGCAATTGATTCTGGAGGATGCTCCTTTATCAATGAGTAATCCTTAAGGAACTTCTTGAATTTCTCCCATCTTTCAGTGTAAAGCTTTCCTTTTAGTGTGTATTTGCCTCCAATTCCAGATGGCATGATAAGACAGCCAATGCCTACGATTGCAAAGAACACTGCTACGATAGTTGTTATGAAGCTTCCTCTAAAGTGCAAGAAGATGGATAATGCACCAACGATTATAGCCAATATGAGCGCACCTATTCCAAAGTACATCATATAGTCTGAACCTGTTTGGTCAAAGTATTCGCTTAATGTCTCATCAGGCAAGTAGTCATTCTTGAAGTTTTGACACCAAGTGTTATATCTATCTTGATAAGCTCTTGCTTGGTATTCTTCCCTTAGGCAATCCTGCATGTATGAGAAACTGATTCTTCCATTCAATTCATAAGTTCTTAAAAGGTCAATCAATTCCTTTTCATACCTTTCAAGGCCATCGGTGGACTTTACGGTAAGGAAAGTGGTTTTAGTGAATTCAGTATCCTCTTCAGAGTCCACTCCAAGTTTTCCCCTATTGATCAAGTCCATGATTGTAGCTTGAAAAGCCTTTTGATCCAAATCACCGACATTCTTTCCAAAACCGCTCATAAGAGCATTTACAAATGCTGGAGGGTCATTGGTTGGAGGTTCATGCTCATATATTCCTTGATAATCAGTTTTCGGTTCCCTTCCAAACCTATAATAGATAGCAAGTGGAATGGCACATAATGCAACCATGAGATAATTGACAATAGAACCTACAGTGCTTAAGAGAGTCTGTGTATCAGCGTCACTCTTTTGCATGCTCCTTATCTCATCTCCAGCATTCTTATTGATGTGCTGTGCATAAGGAGTGCTTGATGAGAATTCCTCTAATGGAATGAGAGCTCTTGCTTCAACATAGCTTCCTTCTGATACACCATCACTAGTGATTGATAAAGTACCATTGGACCATTTGGCTTGGGCATCGCTGTATGCAGGGTTTATCCAATATTCAAGCTTCTTATCATCTGGGAAACGAATTACAGCATCCAATGCACCTAAATCCTCTTCCCATTCATCTCCCCAAACCTTGTATTGCAATTCACCTACATCATTGTAAATCTTTACAACATGTGTGAAGTCATATTGGAGATAAACCTTGACATCAGTTCCAGCTTGAATCTTTTTGGTTTTTGCTGCATCACGGTAAAGATAGATCTTTATCCTTTCCATACCATCTTGATTAATTATCTGGTACTCAGAATAAGCCCCTTCAACATAAACATGAAGATTCTCAACCGATTGATTCCTCTTTAGGGGAATATCCCTGTAAACACCATTTGCAGAGGAATCAAAATGATAGTCAATCTCTTCATAGACATTGATGAGTCCATCATCGTATACCTGTATATCCACATTGGCATATGGAATTGAATAGTCTACAGCAGATACTGCAGGCAATACTGATAGGCAGAATATGAGAATCAATAGAATAGCCAATGCCTTGTTTTTAAAATTCATGTATTTCTCCTATTAATATATGGGAAAATCCCACATACTAATTGAATATTATTAGAGATTAGAATTCAACTTTAGGTACAGATCTTGCTTCTCCAGCAGCTTCAAAGAAGTCAGCTTCCTTGAATCCGAACATTCCCGCAAAGATGTTGCTTGGGAATGTTTGGCATTTGTTATTGTACATCATAACAGAATCGTTGTAGAATTGTCTGGAATAAGCAATCTTATCTTCAGTTTGTGCTAATTGAGCTTGCAAATCCTTGAAGTTTTCATTAGCTTTCAATTCAGGATAGTTTTCAGCAACAGCAAACAAGGTCTTTAAGGTGCTGGACAATTGATTGTTAGCATCACTTATTTCCTTAACGCCATTTGCATTCATCAATCCAGCTCTTGCTGCTGTAACATCTTCAAATACAGAGCTTTCGTGAGCTGCATATCCTTTTACGGTTTCAACTAAATTAGGAATCAAATCTGCTCTTCTATTCAATTGAACATCGATTTGAGCCCATGCGTTCTTAACTTTGTTTCTTGCAGTTACAAGGCCATTGTAAATAGCTACAATAGCTACAAGAATAATGATTATTATAACTATTAAAATTATTAATAAAATATTCATAGTTTCACCTACGATAATTTGTTTTATAATTATTACAATCATTGACTTAGAAATATTTTCAATAATAAAAAAATCGATTAATAAATCAAGATTATAATCACTATGAAAATATTTATTTTCCTTAATATATTTATTCTTTTATATTTAAATTTAATGAAAATTAATATTTTTATAAAAAGTAAACTATATTTGATTTAAAATTGATATAAAAAAAGGATAATTAATTAAACTATTTTTTAAGTGCAAAGAAAGCTATTGGCAATGCAAGCAATGTAATGAATGAGGAAATGAAGTAAACTGGAGCATATCCGCTTGCAGCACTTACAAATGATCCTAGCAATGCAGG
>NZ_CALDKF010000112.1 GCF_937898925.1 uncultured Methanobrevibacter sp. | reverse complement strand
ATAGTTTTTAACTATTTTTTTTTAATTTATTCGATTATTTTTTCTATTTTTAATAATTTTTTATCTATTTTTTTAATTTATTAGATTATTTTTTTCTATTTTTAATGGGTTTTTTCTATTTTTTTATAATTTTTTACAAAAATATGAAAAATTTTATAAGTATGTTATGACATAATATTATTATCAATTATAATTTATTTTTTATAAAATATATTTTATAAACTGTATAAATTATGTTGAGGACTGTGCTTTGGGAAGACATTCTAATTTTAAGGTAATGGATTCCTTATTTAAATTTGCTAGATTATAAAATAAGGAAAAAATTGCTAGTTATTTTCCTAAAGCATAGCTATTTGTTCTTTGTTTCAAATAGTTTCATAATTTTTTTCTCCTTTTCCCCTTTTTTTATTTTTTAAGCAATTTAAAGCCTTTAAATCAAATTTATTTTATTAATTATAAAGAAAACTTTATATAGATTACAAATTAAAATATAAATTGTTTATATAATATAAGAAATCAAGCCAATTGAAATATCTATTTTAACTTTAAATTATGGAGAACTGCTTATGGAACTTACATCAATTCATCCAGGGGTTTATTTGCTTTATTACTTTATAATGGTTCTCTTTGCATTCATTTTCAGCGACCCCTATTTTGTAGTTACTTTTCTAGTTCTTCTATTGGTTCTGATTGCCCTTCAGGGAGTGAGCCATGAACTGAAAAACATCATGAGGCTTTTCATTCCATTAAGTGTGCTGATAATGATTCTAAATCCTTTGCTCAATAGGACAGGAGCACATAAGATCTACTTATGGTCTGGCTTTTTCATAACTTATGAAGCCATTGCATATGGAATACTGATGTCCTTGGCACTTCTTATAGTGATTTTGGTGTTTTCATCCTACAACAGGTCAGTTTCCTATCAGGAAATGCTTTACATATTCTCTAAGAAATTGCCTATCATTTCCATGATAATCGTTATGGCATCGAGGTTCATTCCTCTAACCAATTCAAGAGCTATTGAAGTTCAAAAGCTTAACAGCTTGAAAAGCAATGGAGTGGAGCTTGAAGGTGAGGATGAGGAGAGAATTGATGTGGATGCATTCAACTCAAACATAAACACTGACTATAATTCCAAGCTTGTAGACAAACTCAAGTCAAACAAGAGGATTGCAGCCATCATCAAGGAGGCAAAGACACTTGGAAAGATCATGGGAATAACAGTTTCATGGTCTTTAGAGGAATCAATGTTTACAGCAAAATCCATGAAGGCAAGAGGATACAATGCTACTGAGAGAACAAGCTATTTATCATACAAGTTTTCAAATGCAGACTTTGCTTTTATTGCATTGATAATCGTTACAGTGGGAATAATCATTATAGGGCTTCTTCATGGAGTTGGAATGATCAACATTTACCCTTCAATTGACTTCAAATTCAGCAATTTGCCATTAAATATCTATTATTTGGCATTTATAGTATTCTTATTACCTTTAATTTATCTAGAAATCAAGGAGAGGATTTTATGGCATTGATTGAATTCAATAACTTCAGCTTTGCATATATGAATTCAGATGGAAGCGAATCACAGGTCAAGTCATTGGACAACATTAACCTTGAAATCGATTATGGTGACTTTGTTCTCTTATGCGGACCATCAGGATGCGGTAAAACCACTTTGCTCACTAATCTTAAGAAGGAATTGATGCCTGCAGGCAGAAGATCCGGTGAAATCAAGTTCAATGGAACAAGGATAATTGATATGGATGAGATTTCCTCTGCTTGCGATATAGGATACCTCTTCCAGAACCCGGACAGCCAAATAGTTACAGACACTGTAATTCAGGAGATTGCATTTCCTCTTGAAAACATTGGACTTCCAACAGAAGAGATAAGAAACAGGATAAGCGAGATAGTGGCTTTCTTTGGAATAAATGACATACTTCACAAGAATGTGAATGAGCTATCCGGTGGACAGAAACAATTAGTCAATCTTTGTTCACTCCTTGTCTTAAGGCCACAGGTGCTTCTTTTGGATGAGCCAATGTCACAGCTTGATCCAATCGCTTCATATGAATTCCTATCAATCGTGAGAAGGTTAAATGAGGAATTTTCAATAACAGTCATAATGAGTGAGCATAAGGCAGACAGCATATTCCCATTCATTGACAAGGCAGTGTTCCTTAAGGAAGGTAAAATTGAGTTTGTTGACAATGCACATAACATCTGCAGTGAAGTCATTGATGATGAGATATTTGAAAATTACCTTCCTGCAGTTACCAAAATATACAACTCACTTTCCGTCAAGTATCCAAGTTTAATTAAATTGAATACTCCTTTAAGCATTCGTGAAGGAAGACGTTGTCTTAATACAATACATGATGATTTAATTAAAATAAGCAATGGTGATGTTGATTCCAATAATTTGAATCATGACAATCTATCTTTCACTAACAAAAAATACAATTCTCAAGAAAAATCAGGTATTTTAGACAAGCTTCCATTCACTGGGAATAAGGATGCATTGATAGAGATGAAAGGAATCTACTTTGCATATGAAAGGGAAAACCTGATATTGAAGAATGTGGATTTCGACTTGATCAAGGGAGATTTCCTAAGCTTAATCGGTGGAAACGGTGTAGGAAAATCAACATTCCTGCAGCTATTGGTTGGAATCTTAAAACCGATCAAGGGTAAGGTCAAGTACAGAAAGGGAATCAAATTGGCTTATGTTCACCAAAACCCTATGATACACTTCTCTAAAGATAATGTGAAGGAGGAGTTTCTGGAATCAATTCTTGAATCTGACCTTCTCATAAAGAATAATCAAAGCTTAAGCAAGGAAAACTATGAGAAGCTATTGAAATTTAGCAATGAGGATTTCATAGCATCTGAAACCTTGAACGGATTGAAATTCGATAGCATTGATTTCAATTTCAAGGAACTGATTGAATTCTTTGACATCACTGACCTTATTGACAAGCATCCATATGACTGCAGTGGAGGGGAACAGCAGAAGATAGCAATTGTCAAGGCATTGCTTCAGAATGCAGATGTTCTTGTATTGGATGAGCCAACTAAAGGATTGGATCCATTGTCCAGCAAGGCATTGGCAGAGATATTGAATTCATTAAGGGACAATGGGCTTACAATAATCATGACAAGCCATGACCTTGATTTCGTTGCAAACAATTGCAAGAGATGTCTCATGCTATTTGACAAGGATATTCAGATAGATGATGATCCTAAGGTGATATTCGCTGAGAACAATTTCTATACAACCTTTGTAAACAGGATGGTAAAGGATTATGTTCCTGAAATAGTCACTTTGGATGACTTGAAAGATAAATGGGATTTGGAGTAGTTTTATTTTATAATTATGATTAATGATTTTATAATGGATTAAATATGATTTAAATAATTTAAGAGTGTGTGATTATGAGTGCAATGGATGAAATGTTAACTAATATGACTGCAAGTTCAACTGGAGTGGTGGACACTCCTATATTTTCAATTACCATGATAATTTTCCTCATCATTTTGCTTGCAGGAATTATCTATGCAGTGTTCAAGATGTATGAAAACAAGAAGCCGCCAGTTGAATCTATAGTATTGATTGCTGTACTGACAGCTATTGCAACTGTGGGACGTATCATTTTAATGTCTATTCCTGCTGTAAACATGGCGTCATTCATCATCATAATGGTGGGTATTGTCTTCGGCAAGGAGGAAGGTTTCCTTGTTGGTGCATTGACTGCTTTTGTATCTGGTCTCTTTATGGGAATGGGATACTGGGTCTTGTTCCAGATGCTTGCTTGGGGACTTATGGGAGCCAGTGCAGGATTATTGGCTTCAAGGTTTGACAATGTAGGATTCAGAATAGTCTTTGGTCTCCTATGGGGATTCCTCTATGGTTGGATTACAGACATTTCAGCTATTTTCTATTCAGGAACAGCTTTGGAGATAACTCCAATCATTGCATTATACCTAAATGGTGTAAGCTATGACTTAACCCACGGTGTAACCAATGCAGTGCTTTTAGTGGTATTGTATGATTGGTTCAAGAAGATGTTTACCAGAGCAAAAGTCAAATACTTGTCTGGACATTCTTCTGATAGTGAAAGCATTAGTCTTAGTGACTAATGTTTTATTTTTTTCTTTTTTTCTATTTTTTTTACTTTTTCTACTTTTTTTATAGTTTTCCCTGAAAGAACCATAAGGTTTTCATGGGTGAGGTTATCTTTTTTTATTGTTGTTGTCTATTCTTTAAAGTTTTTTGTTCAATAAAAACTATTAATTTTATATAAACACTTAATTAAATTAATAATTAATCTAATTATGTTCAATATATTTTTATATAATATTATGCATACATAATTATATAAAATATATTTTATGGATAGTAAATTTTGTTTGATAAGATGATTATTTTACAAAAACTATTCTGATTTATTTTATAGGACTTATATTGAAATTCAATTTTTCATGGCATTGATCTTATGGTTCTTTCATGGAAACATATAATTTTTCATGCCTTATGTAAAAGATTGGATTTTATATTTTTCTTTCTCTCCTTTTTTAAAAAAAGGAGTTTATTCATTATAAAACGAGGTGACGAAACTTATGAAATTAAAATATGTTGCGATATTTTTAGTTCTTCTTTGTTGTCTTATGGGGGCTGCAAGTGCAGCAGATGAGGTATCAATGGATGCAATTGATGCTTCTGTTGATGATGCTGTAATTGCAGATGCAGTGATTGAGGATACAGATGATTCCGCAATTTTGGAAGAGACTCCTGTTGATACAATCTCCGAGGATACAGCAGCAGAAGAGATGGATGAGGAAATTCAGACAGATGAAATTAGTGAAGAGTCTGCAATAGCGGATTCTGAACAAACTCGTCGAAGTGGTGTTGATGCTGCAAATTGGGATGATTTATATATTGCCGCAACATACGTTGGTGAAGATTTTGATATAACTTTAACCGGTGTACAACGTATTAACAAATCAATTGAATTTAAGAATAGTGCTACTATTATTGGTAACCCTAATTGTTATATTACTGGAAATTCTACTCAGATTGTTTTTAGTAGTACTGGGAATCTGAATATTAAATTTGTTAATGTAACATTCAAGAATATTAACACTTCTGATGTATTAATCAAATTATCAACATCTGGGGTTAATACTTTTGAGAACTGTACTTTTATGAATATTTATACAGATGCTCCAGATAATCATAGTTCTGTAATATGGAATTATGGTGGATTGATGAACATTACAAATTGTAGTTTCTCAAATTGTAACAATAGTTTTGGTGTTGTAACTAACCATAACACCCCTACTGATGTTACAATGAATGTAAAAAAATGTAAATTTAATAATAATTACGCTAGAAAAGAACCTGGTGCCATCAATAATTGTGGAATTTTATCTGTAACCGATTCTGAATTTAATAATAATTCAGCATTTTGGTGGGGCGGTGCAATTCACACACATTATAATGCACAAACTACAATAGATCGTTCTAATTTCACTGATAATGATGCCGGATGGAATGGTGGAGCATTATACACCTACAGTAAATTAGTGGTGAAGAATTCCAATTTCAAAAGAAATAAATGTCATGAAACCACTGGTGGTGGAGCTATTGGCGGTTCAAACTGGTGGGCTGGCAACTATAATATTACTGTAGAAAACTGTACTTTTGAACAAAATGAAAATTGCAATACCTCTGGTTGTGGTGGTGCAATTACTGCAATGAATAGTGGTGCTTTGAATGTACATAACTGTACTTTCATTAATAACACTGCACCTATAGGTCAAGCAATTTCTGCATACAGTAAAAAATTTGAAAATATCACTGAAGGAATTCCTAATTTAAAAGTATATAACAACACTTTCATTAATCATACTTTAACAACTACTGATACTGTACAGATTAGTGGAAATTATACTTTTGAAAATAACACATTCTATCGTTGTCATCAAAACAACACTGGAACAAACAATAATATTTCTTATCCTATAAATTCAATTAATCCAGTTTCTCCTTCCACTAGCACAAAAAATATTTTACAATCTTCTTCCATTGAGAATATTTTGAGCGAAGATGAAGCTCCTACTGTTCTTTATGTAAATGCTAGTGCAGATTATGGGGATGGTTCTGGTATGGA
>NZ_CALDKF010000111.1 GCF_937898925.1 uncultured Methanobrevibacter sp. | reverse complement strand
AAGAATTTTTCAAAACCAAATAATCGATTTTAATTAAATTATCAACTAACTTATAGGATGTTTAAAAATGAAAATAGCTATTGTACTTGGAACAAGGCCAGAAATAATCAAAATGGCTTCCGTCATGGATGAGATTGAAAAGAGTGGCCATGAATTGCTTTTGATTCACACTGGTCAGCACTATGACAAGGAAATGTCTGAAAATTTCTTCATTGACTTGAAATTGCCTACCCCTAACTATAACATTCATGTTGGATCAGGTTCACATGGAAAGCAGACTGGCAAAATGATGGACGGTATTGAAGAGGTTCTCTTAGATGAAAAACCTGATATCCTGCTTGTACAGGGAGATACAAATGCAGTGCTTGCAGGTGCACTTGTTGCAAGCAAATTGCACATTCCAGTAGGTCATGTGGAAGCGGGGCTTCGTTCTTTTGATGAGACTATGCCCGAAGAAATCAACAGGCTTGCTGCAGACATATGTTCCAAACTATACTTTGTTCCAACTGAAGAGTCTGCAATTAACCTTGCTATGGAAGGAATTTCAAGAAAAAGAATATTCATCACAGGAAACACTGTTGTGGATGCATGCTTCAGAAACCTTGAAATATCCAAGAATAGGGAAAAAGATGAATATGATGAAGGTCTTGCAGAGCTTGATATTGATAATATGGAAAACATCCTTACCTTAACAATGCACAGAGCGGAAACAGTTGATGATAAAGAAAGATTAACCAATATCATAGAAGCTTTGGAGGAACTTGATGACATGAACATCATCTTCCCAATTCATCCAAGAACCAAGAAGACAATGGAGAACTTCGGCTTGTTTGATAGATTAAATGACCTCAAACATATTCATATCATAAAACCAGTCGGTTATCTTGACTTCCTTCTTCTCATTTCAAAATCCACAATTATCCTAACAGATTCTGGAGGACTTCAAGAGGAAGCGATCACTCTTGACGTGCCTGCACTTACCTTAAGGTACAATACTGAAAGGCCTGAAACCGTTACTGCAGGTGGAAACATCCTTGTAGGTTCCGATAAGGAAGTCATACTTGAGAATGCAAGAAGAATTTTGGATGATGAAGAGTTTGCAAATAAGATGAAATCAGCTAAAAACCCATATGGAATGGGAAATGCAGCAGAGCTAATGATTAAAATCATAGAAGATGCAGATAAAAATGATAACTTAAAAATGGAAGCTCCTGACGAAGTGATGTCAAGTTTTACAAGGAAGATGAAAGTCATTGATGAGGATATTACTGTGGATGAGTTTGAGAAAAACAACAATTCATTGATTAAGATTGCTTTTGACGGTGAAGAAATTAAATTCCCTTATGATGATTTGAATTTAAATGGATTAACAATTATCTATGAGGATTATGCTAATTAAGGTGGCAATATGCTTGATTTAAAAGATGTGAATGATGATTCAATATTGGTGTTTGAATACTTTACTGCTTCTGGCGTAGAAGATTTATCAATAGTTTCAGAAGCGGTAGAGTTGATAAGATCACTTGTAACTGATTTGAAGGATGAGGATATTTTTGTTTTGCTTGCAAAACAGTTTGAAAACATCTTTGATGACTTTGACTTTGATATAAAAACTGTAGTTATTGAAGAAGCTCTTGACGATTGGATTGAAAGGGAAGCTTATGTATTTGATAGGGCAATGTTCATTGCAGCTGAAAATGACAATAATCTATACAATTTAACTAAATTGCTTGAATCCAAGGATATGAAGGTTTACGGCAGTGACCATTTTGCAGTGAACCTTGCATCTGACAAGTATGAAACCTTTGATTATTTGGCAAATAGAATACCTCAGCCAATGACATATAACATTCTATTGAACAAGAAAACCTATTGGAAAAGGGCTATTCAAATCTTCTTTGACACAATCAATGGTGATTATGGGGAGGGAAGCAATGATAATGCAGTTCCTATAATGCAAAAGCCTAAAGACATTCCTGTATTGGATAATTCTGATAAGGAAGTAGTTAAAGAGAACAAGCTCATCGCAAAGCCACGTTTTGGTGTGGATTGCGATAACATCAAGATAATAGCCTCTAAAAAGGATATTGATGACTTGGAGGAAATTTATGGTGAGGGTTCAAGATTCATCGTTCAGCCTTACATTGAAGGGGACATTTGCAGTGTCTGCTTAATCAGTGACGGCAAGGAAGCGCTTCCTATAAGCTTGAATAAACAGATCGTTGAAATTGATGAAAATGGAGGGGAATATCTTGGAGGATATGTCCCATATGAACATCCTTTGAAGGAAAAAGTCTTTAAGTATGCAAAATTGGCTTGTGAATATGTTCCTGGACTAAAAGGATTTATAGGAATTGATTTTATTATCGATGGTGATTACATTTATCTTTTGGAGATTAACTCAAGGTTCACCACTTCATATGTGGGGCTTCAAAAGATCATAAACATCAATATTGCTAAAACAATCATTGATTTGATTGATAAAAAGATAAGCGTTGAGGATATTGGTGAAATAGCTTATAGTTCTAAAGCAAGTTTCTATAAGAATGATGATGGAATTTTAGAAATAAAATTGGAAAAATAAAAATAATGAAAATAATGATAAATATTAGTTTTTATAATTTATGAATTTTAGAAAAAAAGGGGAATAATTATACTTATTTGGTGATAATGTGAAAGTAGCAGGTTTTGATATCGGTGGTGCAAATACCGATTTAGCAATTGTGGAATATGAAAATGGTGAAATAAAGGATATTCAAACTGTATTTGAATACTTGCCTATGTGGTCTCAAAATGAAAGATTGGGAAATGTCTTATATGATTTGATAGAAAAGATCTGTCCAGTTGATGAGATAGATGCTGTAGGAATTTCCATGACTGCTGAGTTAGTGGATGCATTCGAGACAAAGGCACAAGGGGTGTTAGATATTGCAACCACTTGTGAAAAGCTCTTTGACTGTCCTGTTGCATATATAGGTACAGATAAGGTATTGTCACTTGCTGAGCTTATTGCAAACCCTATTGAAGTTGCAGCTGCAAACTGGATTGCCACTTCACACATTGTTGCTGAAATTGAAAAGGATTGCATTTTTGTAGATACTGGAAGTACAACCACAGACATCATTCCAATCAAGGATGGAAAGGAATGTGCTAAGGGTAGAACCGATTTTGAAAGATCTGCTACTGGTGAGCTTGTCTATACAGGAACCTTAAGAACCAATTTGACAAGCTTTGTTGATTCAATTCCACTCAATGGAGAAACCTATAGGGTTGCTTCTGAACTCTTTGCAATCACTGCAGATGTCTACAATGTCCTTGATTTGATTGAAGATGAAGATTATGTATGCGCTACCTGCGATGGTGCAGGAAAATCCAAGGAAGAGTCTGCAAGAAGAATCTCAAGGGTTGTATGTGCAGATTTGGATATATTGTCAATGGATGACATTAAGGAAATGGCTGATTACATTCACAAGGAGCAAGTAAAGCAGATAGCTGCTGGCCTTAAGGAAGTCTCAGACAGGGAAGGATTGGACAAGGTTATAGTGACTGGTCTTGGAAAGGATATCTTATGTGCTGAGGCAGCTAAATTATTAGGTCTTGATGTTAAATCAATGGGTGACTTCTATAGTGATGATGAATGTACCGTCGCTCCAGCTATAGGCACTGCAATCATGATGAAAAATTACTTGGATTAAGCATTTAGATTTATTTTCTGTATGACATTCTTGGGATATTATGGGTAAAAAGATTAAGATCATCATAATTAGCTTGATAATTATCATTGCAGCTATTTTAGGATTTTTTATTCTAACTGAAGGAAGCAGTGAAATTATTGGTGAGGATAATTTAGGGAGTGTTACCAAGGTCAACTATACTCACTCAGATGATACCACTGTGAAAATTGCAGTTGTTTCAGGTATGCATTCCAGGGAAAAGCTGCATAAGCTCATTCTTCCTCTAGTTTGCAGAGCCTTTGCATTTTCTCATGGTGATGTGGAAGTCATAAACTATCAGATTAAGGTGACAGATTCTCCAGAAGACTTCAAT
Source organism: uncultured Methanobrevibacter sp. (assembly GCF_937898925.1). Taxonomy (GTDB): domain Archaea; phylum Methanobacteriota; class Methanobacteria; order Methanobacteriales; family Methanobacteriaceae; genus Methanobrevibacter. Next base: position 11,719 of record NZ_CALDKF010000111.1, on the reverse strand, counting down.
AGAGGCAGAGCCAATGGGGAGACTCTCGTTCATGATTATGTTGTAAACGATGTGGCTGAGTTGGATCCTGATTTGGTCATTATAGGTCATGACCATGAGCCGGGTTATGGGGAAGGATATTATATAGCAACCCCTACTATGGATAACGCATCTGTAGACTTGGCTGAAGAGGTTACTGGTGATATCGGATTTAACTATTATAAGAGAAATAAGACAAGACCTTCAAAAAGCACATCAATCAAAAGGGTAGACACTCCTTTAGTTGAAACAGGAACTCGTGTATTTGTTTATGAAATTCCAGAAACAGATTCAAAAACCATTGCATTCATTGAATCCTATAGGTTGTTGGATGCTTCTTATAATCGTTTGATCAATCAATGAGTGGATGATTTTCATCTCTCTTTAAAAACTTACCCATAAGCTTATATACTTAAATTTATTAATAATTAAAAATATAGTTTTAAATGAAGATAATTAATTCAAATTAGATTAATGAATTAAATTAATTTTGAGGCAAATAATGGAAATTGAAATTTTTAAATTACTGATAGCTATTTTAGGTGCAATTTACTTTATGCTCCCTGCTTACGTTGCTAACCTTAGCGGTCTTGCATTTGGTGGAGGAACACCCGTTGATGGTGGAAAGGAATGCAAGGATGGGCGTAGGATTATTGGTAATGGTGTAACATGGAAAGGCCTAATAAATGGTACAATTCTTGGGACCATCGTTGGAGCAGTATTAGGAATCGTCGGTACCTTTTATGGAGATTTAAGTGTCTTGACTAGTGGGATAATAGATCTTCCAGTTTATGGTAGCATAACCGGTGGTTTAATCTTAGGATTCCTAATGGCTTTCGGTGCATTGTTAGGAGATTTAGTTGGAAGTTTCATAAAAAGAAGGATTGGCCTTCAAAGTGGAGAGCCAGCTCCTATTATGGACCAATTGGATTTCGTAGTAGGTGCATTGATTTTAAGCTTATTGGTCGTTAAGATCAGCTGGGAATTTTTCATTATAGTTGCTGTTTTAACTCTTATTTTGCATTTAGGCTCTAATATGATTGCTTATTTGCTTGGAATTAAGGATGTTTGGTATTAGTTCTGTGTTTATTAGTCCTGTATTAAAGTCCTTTTTTCTATTTTTTAACTATTTTTCTATTTTTGTTTTTTAACTTTTAATCTATCATTACCTTTCTTAATGATTTATTCTATTTTTAAATTATTCATCATCAAAAATATCAACTAATGGCTTTTGCTCATTTGTTTTAATGATTGGAGTTTCCTCTCTTTTTTTACCTTTCTCATCTCGTTTCTTAAATCTCCAACCATATTCCTTAAGCTCTTTTTCACGAACTCCATATTTGTTTGCTACCCATCTTAATCCGTGTTCCTCAACTTCCGATTTGACATCTTCTGGATCGTTGAATGTTATTGGGTCTATGCTTTCGTAATATTCAAGGACTTTTAAAATTCTGTTATTAGGTATGTTATTTGCTTTAATCCATTCACTTAATTTCATGCCATGCACCTAAATTCTTTAAAATATGTTTTCTTAATTATATATTATTTAAACTGATTTATAAAACTTTAATATGGATTTCATTATCTGGTTATATTTTTTGTCATATCATTCAGTGTTTCATTGAATTATTTATCTGTCATTTTTTCAGTTCTTATGCTATTTTATATATTAAGTTTAAATATTAAAAAGGATATATTAAATATATTATGTTAATGTAAGTTTTTTAAAAGCTTAGTTCAGTTTACTATTTTTAGTAATGAGCTTTTTATTAAACTTTTGTTTAGGAATACTAACTTTAAGAATTATATTTACACAGATTATGGATTAAAAAAAAATCAATTGTGGTGAAAAGATGCATATTAAAAATACAACTAGTTTATGTCCTATCTGCCTCAAGCCTTTAGAAGCTGAGGTTTATGAAGAGGACGGTAAAGTCTGGATTAAAAAAGAATGTCCAGAACATGGGGAATTTAATAATACTTATTGGAGTGATGCAGAGTTATACAACAGAATCGATCAAGTTGACTCAATCACTCAAGACTTGGAAAATCCTATGGTGGAGAAAGTTGCAAAATGTCCTTCAAATTGTGGTATCTGTTCAGAGCATGAATCTTACACAGTTTTAGGATTAATTGATGTAACAAACAGATGCAATTTAAAATGCCCTATCTGTTTTGCAAATGCAGCAACTTCCAAGAAATTATTCGAGCCTACTCAAGATGAAATCCGTCAAATGCTCAGGAACTTAAGAAATGAAAAGCCTGTTCCTGCTCCAGCTATTCAATATGCTGGTGGTGAACCTACTGTAAGGAAGGATTTGCCTGATTTAATCAGAATGGCTAGAGAAGAAGGATTTAATCATACTCAAATAGCTACCAATGGTATAAGAATCGCTAAAAAAGAAGGTTATGCTCAAGAATTAAAAGATGCAGGATTAAACACTGTTTACTTGCAATTTGATGGTGTAACTGAAGAGCCTTATTTAATAGCAAGAAGCAAAAACCTATTGGATGTTAAATTGGAAGCTATTGAAAAATGTAGACAAGCAGGTTTAGGTGTTGTAATTGTGCCTACTGTTGTAAAAGGTGTTAATGACCAGCAAGTCGGAGACATTATCAGATTTGCTATTGAAAACATTGATATTATTCATGGTGTCAATTTCCAACCTGTTTCATTCTCTGGAAGAACTCCATCTGACCAAGTTGAAGAGCAAAGAATCACTATTCCTGACTTCTTGAAATTGGTTGATGAACAAACTGAAGGTCAAATCTCCAAAGATGATTTCTATTCAGCTACATCTGTACAACCTGTATCTGAATTCATCGGAGCTTTAAGAAATGAAGAGCCTCCAGTAACCTTAAACTGTCACCAACACTGTGGTTCAGCTACTTACATATTTATTGAAGATGGTAAGATCATTCCTATCACAAGATTCATTGATATTGATAAGTTCTTAGCATTCCTTAACAAATACACTGAAAAATTAGAATCAGGTTCATTTGCGATTAAATCCAGAATTTTTGCAAATGCTGCTAAAAACTTCAATAAAATCTTTAAGGAAGAAGAAGCACCAGCTGGATTGGATATGAAAAAGATCATTTTCGATATCTTTAAAGACCAATCTTATGATGCTTTAGGTGAATTCCATGTAAATTCATTGCTCATTTCCTGTATGCATTTCATGGACCCATTCAACTTCGACACTGATAGGGTAAAAGACTGTGTTATTCACTATGCAGTGCCTGATGGAAGAGTCATTCCATTCTGTACCATGAACTCCATTTACAGACAAGGCATTGAAGATGAATTCTCAGTTCCATTAAATCAGAAAATGACTGAATTCAATGACAAGACTGGAAAAGAAGAGGAAGATGAAGATTAGATAATCTTCATTATTTTTCAACTTTTTTCTATTTTTTTCTTTTTCATTTTCTTTCTATTTTTTAACTATTTTTCTATTTTTAATAATTTTTTATCTGCTATCATTTTTTAATTATTATTCAATTTCCCTATTTTTCCATTATTTTCTATTTTTCATTGTTATCTTTTCTAATTTTATCTAATTTTTATAAAAATTTTTCAATAAGTTTATATAATAAAATTAATATATTAATATTGAAATATTTAAGTTTGTTAAATATTGTAATTTAATTAAAATTATAAGATTTGATAATGGATTTTAGGAGATAAATTGAAATTTTTTTATCTTTTCCATTATTGAATAAGTATTAAAATGGTCGTGAAATTATGATTATTAGAGCACCTTCAAGATTACATATGTCTCTTATTGATTTGAATGGATCATATAAGAGAATTGATGGTGGTATAGGTCTCGCACTTAGCGATCCACAATTTGTTTTAGAAAGTGAAGAAACCAATGAAAAAGGATTTACCTTAGAATTTGCTGATGGCATTAGAGAGGATTCCAGAGAAGAATGTTTAGAAAAGATTCCAAATGCTGCAGAGAAAATTGCAAAGATTTGTGATATTGAATCTGGATTCCATTTTAAAGTTTTAGAAGCTTACCCTGCTCATTCAGGATTAGGTTCCGGTACTCAAATTGCAGTTTGTACCGCTCACTTGATGACTGAAACTGCAGGACTTAAATTTTCAAGCAGAGAATTAAGTACTATGGTTGGAAGAGGAGGAACCTCTGGTATCGGTACTTTTGCACATGATTTAGGTGGATTTATTGTTGATGGAGGACACAGTCTAGAAGAGAAACCTGGATTCTTGCCATCTTCTGCATCTAAAGCAAAACCTGCTACATTGATTGCAAGATATGAGTTCCCTGAAGAATGGAACATTTTGCTTGCTATGCCTGAAGTTGAAGAGCATATGCATGACCAACAGGAAGTAAATGTTTTCCAAACATACTGCCCTATCCCAAAAACTGAAGTGGAACAGGTTTCCCATTTAATCTTAATGAACTTGCTTCCATTCTTGCTTGAAAAGGACATTGTTAACTTCGGTTGGGCAATTAAGGAACTTCAAAAAGTTGGTTTCAATAAGCTTGAACACAGTTTAGACCCACATTACTTGCCTACTATGCAAGCACTTGATGATGCGGGAGCTTATGGTACTGGTATCAGTTCATTCGGCCCTACCTTATACACTGTCTTCGATGATGACAATAAGGATATCGTGAAGGCTGCAGAAGAGATTGTAGGTAAGGATAAGGTAAAAGTAACCAAAGCGCAAAACCACGGTTATGTAATTGAAAAATAGTTTTAAAATCTAACTATTTTTTTTATTTTTTAAATTACTTTTTTGAATTTTATTAAAAATTTTATATATGTAGTGAATACTATGGCTGAAATTAAAGGAAAGGTTTGGAATTTTGGAGATAACATTGACACAGATGTCATCATTCCTGGAAGATATTTAAGAACATTCAATCCAAAGGATTTGGCAGAACATGTTCTTGAAGGAGAAAGAGCAGATTTCACCAAAAATGTAAAGCAAGGTGACTTGATTCTTGCTGGTGAAAACTTTGGCTGCGGTTCTTCAAGGGAACAGGCTCCAGTAGCTATCAAGGCAGCAGGAGTTGAAGCGATCATTGCAAAATCATTTGCACGTATCTTCTATAGAAATGCAATCAACATAGGTCTTCCTGTTGTGGTTGCAGACATTGAAGCAGATGATGGTGATATTGTATCTGTTGATTTGGAGCAAGGAATCATTGTCAATGAAACTAAAAACATTGAAGTTGAATTCCAAGCTTTTGAAGAATTCATGATAAATATATTGTCTGATGGTGGTCTAGTTAAACATTATTTAAAAGAAAAAGAATAAGTTCAATTAAATTGTTTGGTTATTTATTTAAATTAGTGTTGTTATAGTAAACTATTTATTAAATTAATCAAACTTTTATTTTAAATGCCATCATTTTGGAATATATTTTTTCTTTTATTTTTTTATGGAAATTTTTTTAAGAAATATGTTTTTTCATATTTTTTTTAATGATTTTTTAAAATTAATTTTTTAAGATTAATTATAATCAATACATAAGTTTATAATTAACTTAATCTATAATATTATAATAATCAATTAAATTTATTAATTAAAATTAATGACATAGCTATTTTTGATTGTTTTCTTAATTTTTCAAGTCATGAAAAATTAATATGTTTTAATTTATTATTTTTATTGAGATTTAAATTTAGATTGATTTTTAGCTATGTTTATAATTTGTTATGTAACAGAAGATAGTGAGGTGAAAATATGGTTTGTCCAGTTTGCGGATCTGATGAAGCAATCATCCTAAAGAATAAGCTTATCAAGGGTAAAAATAAGGAAATCAGAGAATTCCTATTGAAATGTGATGAATGCGGATCTGTTTATAATGAAAGAATTTCTCAGGATAACCCAAAACCATTTAGATTAATCATTAGTGAACATGAAGATACTCATAAGATATTCATTGACTTATTCCCTGATGAACAACTTGCTGTTGGGGATTTCTTAATGTCCGAGCTTGGAAAAGTGAAGATCACTTCTTTAGAGCTTGAAGGAGAAAAGAGAGTTAAGAAAGCTATTGCTCGTGATGTAAAGACCATTTGGGCGTCATCTGAAGAGATTCCTGCACGTTTTGGAGTTTCCATTGACTTGCATGGAAAAGTCGCTTCATTCAAATGTGAAACAGAACGTGACTTCAAGATAGCTGTTGACGATATTCTCAAGATTGACAAGTATGTTGCAAGAGTACATGTAATCAAGACAGAAGAGAGAAAAACCACTAAAGGTTATGCTAAGGCAAAAGTCATTAAAAGGGTTTATGCAAAACCTGTTAAGTTCAATCATTTTGATTATGATTTAACCAAATACATTGTTCAGGCAAAGCCTTTGAATAAACATAAAAGTTAATTTAACGACAATTTAAAACAATTTAAAATTTTCTATTGGGATGATATATTCAATCCCCTATAATCTATTTTTATTTTTAGAGGATAATATGAAAGTATTTATAGAAACTTACGGATGCACATTCAATCAAGCCGATTCTGAAATTATGGCAGGTATCTTAAATGCCAATTCCATTGATATTGTAGATAATCAAGAGGAAGCGGATGCAATTATTGTAAACACCTGTTATGTAAAATTGCCTACAGAAAGCAAGGTGATAAATAGAATCAAAAAGCTTCAAAATGAATTTCCAGATAAGGAAATCATTGTTGCGGGATGTATGGTTGAGGTGGATCCTAAGAAGCTTGATGCGATTGGACCTAACTGCTCTTGGATTGGCCCTCACCAATTGAACAAGACTGCTGATGTTGTCAAGTCAGCTATTGCTGGGGAGGTTTCCAGAGAGTTTGGCTTTTCAGATGAGCCTAAGGTTTGTGTTCCTAAAATACGTCAAGACCCATATGTTCATGTTATCCAAATCTGTGAAGGTTGCTTAGGCGCCTGCAGTTACTGCTGCACTCGCTTTGCAAGAGGACATCTAAACAGTTACCCTATTGCAGATATTGTAAAGGAAGCTAAACAAGCTATTGAAGATGGCTGTGTTGAAATTGAGCTTACCGCTCAAGACACTTCTGCATTTGGTAAGGATACTGGTGAAAACTTATCTGACTTGATCAAGGAAGTGGCTAGTTTAGATGGTGATTTCAAAGTGCGTGTTGGAATGATGCACCCTAAGAACATAGGAAATGACCTTGAGAATCTGATTGATGCATTTAAGATGGAAAAGGTATATAATTTCATCCATTTGCCTATTCAATCTGGCAGTGATGCAGTATTGAAGCATATGAGAAGAAATCATACAGTTGAGGATTACAAGAAAATTGTTTATAGGTTCAAGGAGGAAATTCCAAACCTTACATTAGCTACAGATATAATTATAGGTTATCCTACAGAAACCGAAGAAGATTTCTTGATGACTGCAGACTTGATTGAAGAGATCAAATTCAATCTGATTCATTTATCCAAGTATCAGCATAGGGAAGGTGCAAGTTCATCTGATCTTCCAAATATTCCATTTGAAGACATGAAGAGAAGATCCAAAATTCTCTCGGATATTAAATTTGGAATCATTGAAGAGGAAAACAAATGCCTAAAGGGTCAGGAATTAAATGCATTGGTCGTTGGAAAAGGTTCTAAAGGCGGTTTCATTGCAAAAACAGATTCCTATATTCCAGTGGTTGTTCAGGATGTTGAATTGGGTGAATTTATAAAAGTTCATATTGATGAGACAACTGGAACTTATTTGATTGGCCATAAAATTTAATTGTTTTTTGGTTTTTTGTTTAATATTTAGATAATTATTTTCTCATTTTTTATTTGTTTGCTGATTTTTTAAAATTATTTTTAAAAATTTTTTCTTTTATTTTTTTCTTATTTTCCTTTTATTAAATGAATAATTCCTTAATTATTTTTTTAAGGATTTTTTTCAAATTATCATTGCTTTTACTCTAAAATTTTCATTATTTTCCTATTTGGAAAATTCTTAGAAAATTTAGATAAAAAACTCTTTTAAAATTGATTATTTTTTGAAATAACTTTTAATTTAACTTGTATTTTTATTTTAAAGACTAATCTATCTTTTATATTGCTTTTAAAGAAAAATTTCTTTTATTGCTTTTTTTAAAGACTATTTGTTATTTATTTGCTAAAATAAAGATATTTGGCTTTTTATTTAAAGAATTAAGAGTTTTTAAAAGGTTTAATTTTTAAGAGTTCTATGGCTTTAAAATATCCATTTTTCATATATTTTTTATTAAATTTTTTTAATAAGTTTTAATATTTCTCATTATTAGAAAATCTATATTTTTATAACTATTTTTTGGATAATAAGTGATTTAATGGCCTTAAAAAAACAAAACATTTATATACTAGGTAAAACACACTTTCAATTGGAGGTGAAAATATGAGTGAATTACCAATCGCACCTGTCGGTCGTATCTTAAAAAATGCTGGCGCACAAAGAATTAGTGATGATGCAAAAGTTGCATTAGCTGAAGCTCTTGAAGAAAAAGGTGACGAATTAGCTAAAAAAGCAGTTAATTTCGCACGCCACGCTGGTAGAAAAACCGTAAAAGCTGAAGATATCAAATTAGCAATCAAATAATTTTGTTATCTCTAGTTTTTAACTGTTAACTATTGGCCAAGATCTTTATTGGCCAATTATTTTTTTTTAAATTTTTATCTATTTTTATCTATTTCTTATAATTTTTTAACTATTTATTTTGCTATTTTTCCTACTTATATGCTATTTTGTTTCATATTATTATTTCTTCAATTAATTTTTCCATTAAGTTTATAAGTAATTATTTACATATCTTAATATGTCTATCATTTTAGAAGATAGGCTCTAGACATCGGTATTTTAGATTTTCGTTAATAAAAAGAGTGATTTTTAAAAAGGAATTTTCCAATTTAAATTTCAAAATATCTTGATTTAGAAACATTTATATATAATTATAAACATATTTTAATGAGTAAGAAGGACCGGTGGTCTAGGGGTATGATACCGCCTTGACATGGCGGTGATCACGAGTTCGAATCTCGTTCGGTCCATTTGCCGTAGTAGTTCAGTTGGGAGAACGCCAGACTGAAGATCTGGATGTCGCTGGTTCAAGTCCGGCCTACGGCACTTTTTTTATCCAAGAATATTTAGTTTTATTCTATACGAACTATTTTTAAAAAGAAAAAAATAATAAATTATGAAAATTTATTATATGAGTCTTGGACCTGTTTTTTGATTAGGATCCACTTTCTGATTATCGAGCACATGATTGAGTTGATCCATAATGATGTGTCCAGAAGATGTTCCAATCTTGGTTACCCCTGCAGCTAAAACGTTATTTGCTAATTTATAGTTGTCTATTCCTCCAGCTGCTTTCATGTCAAGATGAGGAGCATTCTTTTTCATGATTCTTAGGCTTTCCATTAAAGAGTGGAAATGCTGTTTTCCATTGAATCCGCTTGAGGTTTTAACGAAATCTGCTCCACCTTCTTCACACATTCTGGAAGCTCCTGCCATTTCATCTTCATTGAGAAGTGGGTTTTCAATAATTACCTTAAGAATGTGGTCTCCGATGGCATCTTTCACTGCTCTGATATCATTTTTAACGTATTCAAAGTCACGTTCTTTAATTGATGGGATATTTGCCATCATATCAATTTCATCTGCACCGTCTGCAATTGCAGCTTTAGCTTCTGCAACTTTTCCTTCAGTGTTTCCAGCTCCTAATGGGAAGTCAATTACAGTTACCACTTTCATGTCAGTGTCTTTCAATTCTTCTTTTGCCAATTTAACAAAATGAGGTAAAACTACAACTGCATAAAAAGGATATTCCTTAGCTTTTGCGAAGAATGCTTTCATTTCTTCAACGGTTGCAGTATTATCTAAATGAGTAAATTCAATAGCTTTTGCTAGTTTTTCAGCTTTGTTGATCATTTAAGTCATCTCCCTATTTTTAAAACGATTCTAATCTCCAATAGATATAATTTAATAATTATTTAATATTTGATTAAATTTTAATCTCCAATAAATATAATAATTTATGAATTCTAATTCAAGAATTTTCTATTTTAATTCATGAATTAGGATTAAATCAATATTAGTTTTATATGTATATAATAGTTAGTTTAACTTCAAACTATATAATACTTTTGACTTGTCTGATTGTTTCAATTTTTGATATTTTTTTAATAAAACAAATATTGAAACTATTATTTATACTAATTTTTTAGCCATATAAGGACCTTTACGTTCATAACCGAATTTACGGTAATAATTTCTGGCTCCAATTCCGCTAATGATTAAAAGCTCTTCCTTGTTCTGGTCAATGCTTATCTCTTCAGCACGCTTCAATAGCTTTTCACCAAATCCAGTGTGCTGTCCTATATTGTTGCCTTTCTGACCGATTTTTATCATGTTTCCATAAACATGCAATTCACGCACAATAGCTGTTTTATCATCAATCTCTTCTCTATGTGCTTTTTCAGAAGGCATTCTTAATCTTAGGAATCCTGCAAGGGTCTCTTCATTCTTATCTTCAATGGATAGGAAGTGTTCCCTTCCTTCTGTTGCAATATAATCCTCTTCAAATAATTTATAATCGTCAATGGAATACTTTTCCTTGGTCTTTTTATGGCCTATTTCCCTGCATCTAATGCATTGGCAATTGATTTTCTCTTCTTCAAGACGATTGTAGACCAGTTCCCCAAGGTTTGATTTCTTAACCCCGTCTTCAATTAATGTGGATGGAATATCCCTTTGGATTCTCATGGTCCTTACCCATTTCGGCAAGATCTTTTTGATTTGAACTATCAAATCAACAGCCTCTTCATCGCTATATGGTCTGTATTTTCCTTCTTTCCATAATTTGTGAAGTTCACTTCCATCTGTAACAAGGCAAGGATAAATCTTAAGCATATCCGGCTTGAAGTTCTCATTTGTAAAAATGGTTTTAAACATTTCCAAATCTTTCTCTGGGCATTGCTCTATTCTAGGTTCATCCCTTGCAAGAGGGAAAAGCCCAGGCATCATGTGCATAGCCACTTTCACTCCAGAATCCCTTAGAATCCTGTTTGCTTCAATGACATCCTCAACTGTATGCCCTCTTTTGATCTTTTCATAGATGTGATTATGAATGGTTTGAACACCTAATTCAACCCTTGTAACTCCCATATTCAACATTCTGTCAACATGAGGTTCCTTACAGTAGTCTGGTCTGGTTTCAAAGGTCATTCCAATGCATCTAACTTTAGAGCTTTCGTTTATTCTTTGAATGTCATCTATAAGCACATAATCATTTGGCGGATATGTTTTAAGGGCATTGTTGCTATATGGAGGATACTTTAAAAGGTCTTCCTTATTGAATGATTCAATATCTCCAATTTCACTTATGTTTTCAAGAATCACTCCAAAGTCGCTCATTGCCTTTAGGCATTGTGAAACGAACCATTCCTGATAGCATATGTCCTTTGAAGGGAATGTTCCGCCCATAATGATGAGTTCAACCTTATCGATTGGATGGCCTACCTTGTGCAATTGCTTAAGACGGTTGTAGCACTGGACATATGGGTGGAACTTGAACATTCTTCCTCTAAGTGCTGCAGGTTCCTCTCCAGTATAGCTTGGAGGTGCAATATCACTTTCAGGGCAGTAATAGCATCTTCCATGAGGGCATTTGTGCGGATGGCACATGACAGCCACAATGGCAACTCCGGACATTGTTCTGGTTGGCTTCT
>NZ_CALDKF010000110.1 GCF_937898925.1 uncultured Methanobrevibacter sp. | reverse complement strand
AAACAAAATCAAAGATACAAATTTTTCATTAACTTTTAAAAAAATATCCAAACAAATTAATGGAATGTTTGTTTGTTATGAGAAATATTCAAATAAATCCTTAAAATTATTTATAAATGTTCCCATAACAAGAGCAGGAATGAAGAGATTGACAATGGAACTTGGTGGAAACGATCCTTTAGTCATACTTGAAGATGCAGATATTGAAAAGGCAGTAAGTGCTGCAGTATCCGGTGCATTCCTATTCTCTGGTCAAGTCTGCATTGGTGTAAAGAGATTGATTCTTGACAATAGGATTGCAGATGAATTCATAGACATGTTTGTAAAGGAGGCAAGCAAGTTAAAAATGGGTAATCCTATGGATGAATCAACTGATATTGGTCCTGTAATCAATGAAAGCTCTGCCATTAATATTGAAACTTCTGTATATAGGGCAATTGAAGATGGTGCAGAACTCTTGCTTGGTGGAAACAGAAAAGAGTGCTTCTATGAACCAACCATTTTAGACAATGTAACTATGGATATGGATATTGTAGCTAATGAGACCTTTGGTCCAATTGCACCTATAATCAGAGTGGATGGCCTTGATGAAGCAATCAAAGAGGCAAATAATACCCAATATGGCCTTCAGGCAGGAGTCTTTACAGAAAGTATCCATAGTGCCTTAAGATGTGCAAATGAGATAGATGCTGGTTCAGTTTTAATCAATAAGGAATCCACATTCAGGACAGATGCAATGCCATTTGGAGGATTCAAGTCAAGCGGTATGGGCAAGGAAGGAATCAAGTATGCAGTTGAGGATATGTGCAAGACCAAATTGATTGCATTCAATTGCAGATAATTTCCAATATTTTGATAAAGTATTAATTTAAAGAGGGATAAATTATTATTCAGAAAAAACATTAATTTAAATTAATTTTAAAAATTTTTATGATTATCAAGTGATATTATGTGGGATACTGCTAAAGATTATAGAATTTTAATAGCTATGCATGCTCGTGAATTGTTCCTAAGAACCGTTCAAACTGGAAGTTTTAGGGGTAATTGGAATAAGAAAGGAGCTATTGAAGAAACCAAAAGGATGGAGCCAGACTTAAAATCCTTGCTTTACTGCTATCTTGAAGGGGATGCGTTGGCAAATTGTGAAGATGTTGATAAGCTTGAGGAAAAGGCTCATAGAATAATCGATTTCCTTGGCGGTGAGGATTGGGCTCATAAGTTTATGAATGGTGCCCCTAAGGATGAAAGGGAAAAGACTGAAGAGAACATTGCTAAGGTCAGATTCTTCCTTGACACCATTTTAGGCCTTAGAAACAGATTCAAATTCGGACCAATCGATGATCCAATCATTGGAATTGATGTTAAGGTTGGAGAAATCATGAGTGTGAGCAAGCACCCTAATGCTGATTCATTAATGATTTGTAATGTAAATCTTGGAAAGAGAGCTTTGAAAGTTGTTACCAATGACTTGACCGTTAAGGAAGGAAATAGGGTTGGCGTTTCATTGCTTCCTCCTGCTACTTTTATGGAAATCGTTTCTGAAGGAATGTTTTTAGGAATGAATGGTAGCATTTTAAAGGAAGTTCAAGGTGAATTGGGCCAAATGCCTAATGGAATACCTATGGAATCATTGAATGAAACCAAAAACATGATTACTAACTTCTTAGACAATTAACCAAACTTTTAGACAAACTTTTAGACAAACTTTTAGACAAACTTTTAGACAAACTT
>NZ_CALDKF010000109.1 GCF_937898925.1 uncultured Methanobrevibacter sp. | reverse complement strand
AGCCAAATGCTTATCGAAGACTTTTCTTTCCAAGATGTAACCTGCTTCCGGCAATTCAACTACATCGTTAGTTAACCATACATCAGTTCCATCTGGAGCGATTAATCTGATACCTTCGATTTCTTGGGTGATCCAATGAGGGTCAGCTTCAAGCTCTAAGATTTCAAAGGTTCTTTTGGAAACACCTTCTGCACATCTTTTAGGAGCACCGATTTCGGATTTTTTATCAATAAGAATTACTTTAGCTCCTCCTTTTGCAGCAAATCTTGCTGCAGTGGAACCAGCAGGTCCAGCACCAATAACTAATACATCAGTTTTAATCATAATAATCAATCCTCGCTTATTCCTCTTCAATTTCTAATGCCGCTAAAGGACAAGCATCTACACAAATTCCACAGTTATTACAGTTATCATCAAAAACTAAAGCAGTTTCCTTTACTTCTATGCAGTTTCTTACACAGACACCTGCGCAACAACCGCAGTAAGAACACCAATCTTTTACAATCATAGTTAAATCTCCATAGTAAATTAAATTAATTAGTATAAAATCATCAATTTATTTTAAAATATTTTAAAACCCAAAAAGCAATAAAAATAATAGTTTTAGAATATTTTAGAATAAATAGTCTTAATACATAACATAAAAATATATATTTTTTATTATATATAACCTTTAGGTTAAAATAAGGAAAAATAAGGAATAAAATAGGAAAAATAGAATTAAAAGTTAATAAAAATAGAAAATAAACTATAAAAAGTTAATAAAATTAACTTAATATAGTATAAAAAATAGTTTTAAAAATAATAAAAAAATAAAAGATTCCAAAATCAAATCATGTTTGGAACTCTAAGTGAAGTAGGCAACGGCTTGATCTTTGCAGGTGTACCAATAGCCAAGTAATAAGGAGGTACACTACGGGTTACTACAGCACCAGCAGCTACAATAGCTCCTTCACCAACTTCAATATTGGATAGGAATGTTGTATTTCCACCAACGGAACATCCCTTTCTAAGTTGAGGTCCTTTCAAATCATATTCAACTCTGACAGGATATCTGTCATTGGTAAAGCAGGCACATGGTCCAATGAATACATTGTCCTCTATGACACTGTTTCTTGGAATGTATACATTTGATTGGATGCTGACATTGTTTCCAATCTCACATCCACCTTCAATGACTGTGTTTGTACCTATCAATACATCATTACCAATAGTAGTATGATCTCTTACAACAACATTATGTCCAGTTTTAAAATCATCTCCAATGATTACATCATTATAGATTACAGTGTTAGACCTTAGCAAGATGTTTTTACCTAAAACAGGGTCTTTACTAAATCTTTTATAATTAACTCCTAATTTGATTCCTTCCCTGATTAGTCTAGGGTCTTTAGAGTCATTATTGTTTCCACGTAAATTTAAAAAACTAGGCATAATATCACCTCTTTTAAAAAGTTCAATGAACTTATAATTTTTACAATGCTAATATATTCAAATAATAGTATGTTTAATAAAGTATAAAAATATAATGATTTAAATTGAATATTTTTTAAAACAATTATAGATTCAATTCCCTCAGTTTCTTATCCAGTTCCTCTTCACTAAGCTCGCCTTCCTCTTCAAGTTCCATTTCCTCATCCAGGATTTCATCTTCACCAGATGCAATCTGTTGAGCCCTAATATTTTCCTCTTCAAGATATTTTTCCTTATTCTCTTCCCAATCAGCCTTGATTTCTGCAATCAAGTCATCATCAGCTTCAATGGCGGGCCCAGTGTAGGAACAATCCTTACATTCCCATTTTGACCAAACCTGTGGAATGATCCAATCTATATTGCTTGAACCGCAACGTGGACAAATAGTTCTTTTCATATTTTCACCTTAATAAAATTAAAAATTATAGAATTATAGAATTTTAGAAATCAATAAAAATATAAAATTCAAAATTAAATTTATTTCAAATTATTAGTCAGTTTTATAAAAACTCCATATCAAGTCCAATGCCTCACCTGGTTCAAGTACACCTGATCTGGTTTCCCTTAAAATTCTTTGAATTGAGTACCTTTTCATGTGCGGAAACTTCTTGTGAACTTCATACAGCAAAGGACATCCGAATCCTTTAAACTTAATTAAATTATAATGGCTAGTCAAGGATTTGTTCTCTAATTTTGATACGGATAATGAAGCAGGTAAGTTGAGTCTAATAACTTTATGATTATTGACTTCTTTATCCACATCACTTGATTCATTTTCACCAATTTCATCAATTTTTACTTCATTTTCATCAAAATTGTAAACTTGTTCAGTTATGCACTGACTTCCAGTTGCCAACATATCTCCAAAAATCACAATAGGGATATCATTCTCCAATGCATATTTGTATAAAGTGTCTTCAATGATTTTTGAACATCTGCCACAAGGGTGGAATCTTCCAGTGAAGGATTCCTCTACCAAATCAGTATAGTCAACTTCAATGTATTCATGAGGAACATCCAATTCACTTACCAACTTGTCAATATTATGCTTGAATTGCTTTGGAAGAACAATTGTTCCAGGGTCAACTGTAATGGCTATTGGATTGAATCCCAATTTCTTAGCCAAAATGAGTGAAAAGCTGCTGTCAGTACCACCAGACAATGCCACAATGGCTGCTGGCTTTTCAGCTTCAAAATATCCATAAGGGCTTTCATCCAAATCCTTGAAATACTTGTAGAAATTGAATGAATATAAATTATCCAATTTAATCTTTAGAATGTCAATTAGATTGTTCAATGCTATAAATGCACCATAATCCAAATTATCCTTGTTTTCGCTTACAAAGGAATTCAGCTTATTCAATGAAAGTTCCATCCTGTACTCCTTTTGAAGGAAATCAGAATAGCTTTCAACATGAATGCTCGCTATTTCAAGCTCTTCTCTCAATCTTCCAACAACCCATCCTCCTTTACCGATAATGGCTGATTTGTCTGGACGGTCATTGGTAATTATCCACATCTCATTAGTGTCCTTGTCATATAGAACTTCCTTAATGTCTATACTGACTTCCTCATGACCTATTTCCTTTCTAATCCTATTGATATGATTTAGAAGAGCATTTACATCATATACCATATTTCCACCATTTAAAAACAAAAATAATAAATCTTAACAATATCTAAGCAATTTATGATAATATTTTAACAATAGTTATAAAATGATTGAAAAAATAAAATAATTGAAATGAAAAACAATTAGATTCCTTGCTTTTCAAATTCATTATCTAAAAATATGTTCATATTGTCAATAGCCAATTGGACCATTTCAGGGGAAGGTCCTCCAGGAACATTTCTTATCTTAACGTTTTCAATTGGATTCAATGCATTGTGAATCAATTCATCATCAAGACCTAATTTTTCAAATCCAAGTTCCTCAGCTACATTGTCTACATAAACTCCGTCAATTTCACTTGGATTTACACCTTCAGCAACTGCCTCATTTACAATTCTACCTACAATCTTATGAGCTGTTCTGAATGGTATCTTTCTTTCCCTTACCATAATGTCTGCCAAATCGGTAGCGGTAGCGAAGTTAGCTCCTGCCAATTCAAGGCATCTTTCTGTATTGAAAGTTACAGTCAAGAGCATATGGTTGACTATCTTTAATGTATCATATGCCACATCACATGCATTCCACAAGTGAGGAGTGATTTCCTGCAAATCCCTGTTGTAAGTGTATGGAATAGCTTTCAATATTGTAAGGATAGTTACAAGTTCACCGTTTACAATAGCGCATTTTGATCTTGCAACTTCTGCAACATCAGGGTTTTTCTTCTGTGGCATGATTGAAGATGTTGATGAGTATTCATCAGCCATTGAAACGATTCCAAACTCGTAAGTGCTCCAAAGAACCAATTCTTCACAGATTTTTGACAAAGTGGTGCATAATGCGCTTAAGTCAAATACTGTCTCTGCAATATGGTCTCTTGATGAAACACCATCCATGGAGTTTTCAAGATAATCATCAAATCCTAATAATTGAGTTGTGAGTTCCCTATCAATTGGAAAACTTGTAGTTGCCATAGCAGCTGAACCTAATGGGTTTAGATTGACTCTCTTATAAGTGTCATCCAATCTTTGGTAATCCCTTTTTAGTGCTTGTGCATGTGCCATCAAGTGATGAGCCAAGGTAACTGGCTGTGCATGCTGCAAGTGAGTGTATCCGATCATGACGGTTTCCTTATGCTCCTTTGCAAGCTCAAGGATACCTTCAATGAATTCAAGGATTCCGATTTGGATTTCAGTTATTCTGTCTCTTAAAAGAAGTCTTATGTCTGTTGCAACTTGGTCATTTCTTGACTTTGCAGTATGCATGAATCCTGCTTCAGGACCTACAAGCTTTGTTACATAGTTTTCTACAGCCATATGAACGTCTTCAACAGAATGGTCAAATTCAAGGGCATCAAAGCCTTCATCACTTAGCTTATCCAATGCTTCAAGGATCTTATCTGCTATTTCTCCATCAATAATTCCTTGTGCCTTAAGCATTGAAGTGTGAGCGTAATTGCATTGAATGTCTGCATCAAAGATAAATCTATCAAATTCCAATGAAGAAGTGTATACTGCAGCTTCATCGGTCATTTCCTTTTCAAGTCTTCCAGTTCTAATTTTCACTCGTATCAACTCATTAAACAATAAATAAAAATAATCATAAGAATTTTTTAGCTTCATTTATAAACTCTTCAGCAAGCCATATATTCTCTTTTGCAGTGTCTAAATCAAAATCATCATAATTTGCATAACTTGCATCTTCTCTAATTGTTCTCGCCCTAGAGAATCTGGATGCCAACTCCCTATCAAATCCTTCATCGAGAACATACTTTTCACCGATTAATGTGATTACCCCATCATGTGTTTTAGGAGTTAAACCTTTCTTTAAAAGTAATGCCCTTGAAATAGAGAACATTGCATAATAGGATAAGGTTACGGAATTTCTATATTTGCCTGCTTCCAAAAGAAGCTTGCTTGATTCCAAATCATCAATTGCAATTTCAATACAAGATTCTATTTCATCCAAGGACAATCCCCTCTTCTTCAATGTTTTTTAATAAGGAAAAATCTTGGATTTTATTTAATTTCTCTTCTGAAAAGACATGGACAGATATGAATTCCTTTTTATCAATAACAACATTGAAAACCTCTTCTCTTATTTTAGGTTCAATCAATTTAGCATAATTTGATACAACTAAAATATCAATATCTGAGTCTTCTGTATCTTCTTCTCTAGCTACAGAACCAAATAAAATTATTTTAGATATATACTCATTATTTATAGCCTTTGCAAAATCACGAGCAATTGCTAAACGGTTATTCATAATTATCACCTTATTATTAATAGTGTATATACATTTTATAAATAATAAATGTTTGTAGCGAAATCTAAAAAATAAACTAAAATAATTAAAAATGTAAAAACAGCTAAGTAAAAATATCTAAAAAATAGACTAAAATAATTAAAAATGTAAAAATAGCTAAGTAAAAAAATAATTAAAAAAAAGTAAAAAAGTAAAGTAAAGAATAAATCTATTCTTTAGCTTTCATTTCAGTGTATCCGCATTTACCGCAAGCGAATCTGTCACCGTGGTCAGCCATGAAGACACCTTCACCACAACGAGGACAGAATGGGTTTTTCCTTACGATTTTGTCTCCTTCTACAGTGTATAAATCTTTTTTATCAGGCATAATAATATCCTCCTAAACATTAATCATTTATTCTTCCGCTTCATCTTCTTCTTCAGCAGGAGCTTCTGGTTCTTTGTTCTTTTCAATGATGCTTGGTTTTTCTACATCAATTAAAGATGATTCTCTACCATACACTTTAGCGTAACCAGTTGCTTTAGGTTCACCGTATCCTGGTTGAATGTTGTCTACAACGATTAATTCTTTTTTAGTGTCAAGCATAGCAACTAATTTGCTTTTGACATCTAAAAGCTTAGGAGTTGGTTCTCCTACATATGAAACATAAAATTTAACTTCAGTTCTATCAAATAAAACGTTTTCTTTCTTTTCAAAAATTTCGATTTCCATTATAAAAACCTCTCATTTTTAGGGTTTGAATTTAATTAATTATAAAATACAATTAAGCTAAGCCATTTCCTTAAAGTAAGTCATAAGCTTAGCAGCTTTGTCTTTTCCATCAGAAACATTTACAAAGACCAATCCCTCGTTAGGTTGTCCGTATAATATAACAGCATCTTCTGGTGCAATCAATAAGCATGGAAGAACTGCAAGATCCTCTTCCCCTTTAACTACAATAATGCGGTTTTCGCTATCTTTCAAAGTTAAAGAAATAGCTTCCTCTATGGTTTCCCATAGATTTTCAGTGATTGTACCGGCAGGATTGTCTGCCTCTAAAATGTTTTCTGTACGAATAATATCATGATTATGATCTTTACGTTGAATACGATGGTCTATGATTCCCAAATCTGGAATCAAATCATTATCAACAAGATTTTTAGTGGTTTGATCACCAACAGAGATTAAGAAATTAGCTTCTTTAATCATAGGAATTGCATCTTCAAATTCGACATACAATTTACCTAATGGCTTTTTGAATTCATCTATTAAATTCTCATCTAACTTAAACAAGTTTTTAACCTCTATCAATAAATCTCCAATAATAATATTTTAAATCAATATTTTAAAATAAGTAAATAAAATATATAGTAAAATAATTATTATACTTTAATATTTATCTAATTTAAGATATATAAAGTTTAGCATAAAAAATGCTCTAAAAATAGAAAAAAATTGATTTTAAAAATAGAAATGATAAATAAAAACTAAAAACAAGAAAAAATAAAAAAAGAGTTAAGAAAATTATCTTACTCTTAAAGCATATTCGCCAGCTTTTGTAATTCCTAATTCACGAGCAACTTCAGACTCTTCAGGATCAGTTACAATTAAAAGACCGCTCCAATTGGATGAAGTAGGGTTTTTACATTCTGGACATTGTTGCTTATCAGTTAATAAATTACAATGTGTACAAGCGTTTACCATTATTCTTCCACCTTAGCATTAGCTTTTTCAATTGCCTTATTCTTTTCAGCTTGAATCCATTCGAATTTACCTAAGTTAGGTTGTCTCATGGTAAGACCAATCTTAGATTCCTTAATGGATTTTCCTTTAAGACTTAAAGTAACTATTCTTGCTCTGATTCTATCTCCTTCAGTTAAGACCTTTTTGGATTCGTTACCTAAAAGAGATGCGTTTTTAGGATCATAGTTAATATAATCATCAGTTACTTGAGAAACGTGAACAAGACCTTCCATAGGACCGATTCTTACGAATGCACCGAATTCGGTAATGTCTGTCACTTCACCTTCAACAATTTCCTGTTGTTCAGGTTTGAAGAATATTGCATTGAATACAACATTATGGTAAGCAGCACCATCACCCATAATGAGCACTCCTTCACCAATTTCCTCAATGCTGACAGCACCGACCATTAAACCTAAATTCTTATCGAGCTGTCCGACGTATTCCTCATTTAAAGTTTCAATAGCTACATCTTCAAGAGGTTCATCAAATCTGTAAGGTGGAATTCTTACAGTTCCCTCAATAGTTGTCATGTAATACAAAATAATCCCTCGTTTTAAGTGAAATTTAAATTTTAATAAATTTGTAATAAAGCTAATTTTTATAAATTTTAAATTTATAAATCAATGAATTAATAAATTTTTTAAGTAAATTATGAATATCAATTAAAAATATAATAATGAAACTATTTAAAGTTACTTATAATGCCAATAAGTTAACCGTTAAATCAGATAACCTTCAACTGCCAGATATTTCCTTTGCCTAAGAATAACTAATGCAATTCCTTTTTTCTTTGCTTTCTTTTTTAGATTTGCATCGTTTGTCGCCAATACATTGGACACTCTAATCAATGCATCATCTACAGATTCACCATCATTTAAAGGAATGTCTCTAATTTCAATTTCGCCGGATTGCGCAATTTTCAAGCCTAATCCCGCAGCTAATCTAACCTTTCCTTTGCTATTCTTTTTAAGGCCATTAAGCTCATTAATAACAAATTTTGCAGTTACCAATTGATAATTAGGCAAAATTCTTTTGAATTCCTCTAGAATATCTACATTGAATTGAAAAGGAATCATAAAAAAGTTAGTATCAATGAATACTTCTCTTTTATCTCCAGATTCCATGTTATCACTGACTAAATTTTAATGAAATTCAATAATCTAAATAATATTTAACTTATTGAATTATACCAAATCCAATTAATCTCCAACGTGCACCAACTCTACGGGATAAAGCTACTCTGTCCCCTTTGTCTGCACATACAGGCAATTTCAATGCAACGCTAACGTTTTTCTTAACTTTGGTCACTACACCAATGGTGGTGGTTGTACCACAGTTAATCATTAAAGGTTCCTTGATTTTAATTGGATCCACTTTTCTTTCATCTTTAGTTCCTACAACACGTTCCAATAGCTCGGTTTTCATATCAAAGCTATGCAATACTTCAGGCAAAGTGCCTTCAGCACCAGCAACGGAACCAGATAATGAATCTGCTTTGGTTAATGCAGGGTCTAATTTAGTAGCTACACCAATAAGTCCTCCAGGACCTACTTCTTCAACAGATTCTCCACCAGCTTCCAATCCAATGATTTCAGAAGTCAAGCTGATCCATTTGTTCTGTTTGCTTTCTTTAATATTAATTCCAGGCCTAATTTCAATCATGTCCCCTAATTTAAGGGTACCTTGAACTAAACTTCCGCCGATTACTCCACCTTTAATCTTTTTAGGGTGGGAACCAGGCTTATTAATATCAAATGATCTAGCTACATGCATTCTAGCAGGTTTGTCTAATTCTTTTTCTGGTGTAATTATCACATCATTGATAGCTTTAATGAGAATATCGATATTAGCTCCTTGTTGAGCAGATACTGGAATGATTGGTGCATCTTCTGCACAGGTACCTTTTACAAATTCCTTGATTTCATTGTAGCTTTCAATAGCTCTTTCTCTAGGAACAATATCTACCTTATTTTGAACTACAACTACATCTTTAACACCGATAACATCAAGCGCCATCAAGTGCTCTTTGGTTTGTGGCTGTGGACATTCCTCGTTAGCTGCAATTACCAATACAGCACCATCCATAATTGCTGCACCGGATAACATGGTAGCCATTAAGGTTTCGTGTCCTGGAGCATCTACAAATGATACTTTTCTAATTACTTCAGTTTCACTTCCACAATGTTCACAAACATCCTTAGTAGTGTAACATAAAGGCTCTTCACAATTAGGACATTTTCTAAATTCAATATCAGCATATCCTAAACGGATTGAAATACCTCTTTTTGTTTCTTCACTGTGAGTATCTGTCCATACACCAGATAATGCTTTAGTAAGTGTTGTCTTTCCGTGATCGACATGGCCCACAAGTCCTATGTTTACATCAGATTGAACTTTCACAGATTACACCTTTAATTTTTTTAAATAAATAATTTGAATTAAATAATAAACATAAATGAATATTAGATAATAATGATAATTAATAATAAATTAACAATTAAATTTATATTAATATTGAATTACACTTATGAATAATCTCACTTTTTAAATTAAAATCATATTTATAATTCAATTTTAATATAAACATGATTTAATGCTTTTAAATAATAAAATATAATAAAAATTTAATTTCAATAATTTCAAATAAAATTATTTTAATTTACTAATAAAAATTTAATTTAATAATTTTAAATAAAAATTATTTAATTTTAGATTCAATGAAAAATTGAAAAATAATAATGAAATGGGAATTTCATTATAAATTTCATTTATCATTTAGTTATCTGATTATTCTTCTGCTTCCTCTTCTTCAGGGTTTAAGATATCAGATATGGATTTGCTACCTGCTTTGGTAACAATAGTGTTAATTAAAACAATATCTTCAGAGATAGTGTTTCCTCTTACGGTTTTTCTTCTTTTAACACCATCGCCTTTAGGTTTGTAGCCTACTCCACCGGTTAAAAGACTTTTGATTCTTCTAGGACCATCAACGTCTTTTTTCATAGCGAATCCGTTTTTGTCACTACCACCAGTGATTTTTAAAGTGTAGCCATCTAAACCAACGATTTGACCATCGAATTCTTCTCCGATTTTTAAACCGTTTAATTGTTTTCCATCATCAACTTCTAATTGATAACTTAATTCTTTTTCAGATACAACAATTTTAAATGCCAATAAAATTCCTCCTTTTATTTTTCGGAATTTAATCTTTCCTAATCTCTAGTATTTATTCTATAATCTTAATATATGTGAAATCATCATCAAATTATATTGTTAAATGAACTTTCCAGAATATTATTGAATATGAACTAATGATTTGATTAATATTCAAAAAGACCGAATTTACCCCAATCTGGTTCTCTTCTACGTTTGATTTCCAAGATTTCATCAAGGGCCATGAATTCGTCTTCATTCAATTTGTCCTTAAACTCTCTTTCCAAGATCTTGTAATGCTTTTCAGGGATGTCTACATATAATGTGTCTCCCTCTTCAAAGTCCTTTCCAGCTACAGCATCGTTGATAGCCATAGCAACCCTTTGACCTCTTGAAATTGCAGTCAAGGTTTCGCCCTTATCTTCCATACTGGCAATGGTACCTACATAATCACCATTTGAATTCATTAAAGCATATCCTTGCTTAACGGTTCCTGCTTCAACTTCAATACCGCAAATGGCAGGTTTGCTTTGCCTGAATATGAGTTTTGGAAGAATCATGAACTTAGCAGGTTTGATGATTGCATCAAGCCATTGCTTTTTCTGAGCCTCTTTTCTCTCTTGGACCCAAGCTTCATAATCTTCAGTGATCTGATAGATTACATCACCTTGGAAGAGCTTAACGCCAGAATTATTTAAATCGTCAAGAGCCTTTGGATGCACCTTTACATTAAATGCAATGATTACACCATGCTCAATGTTTTCATCCTTAGCAATGGATGCATCTATTACATCCCTCTTGTTTACATCACCTATTTCTGCAGACCTAATTGGAATTTCCATTTCCTTAAGCAAATGAACAACCGCTTCAAGGGAACCTAAAGTGTCTGCCTTAACGAATAAACCTTCATCATCAGTATCAACGGTAATGTCCTCCAATTCCTTCAACAATTCCGCTTCAACATCCTCATCCTCATTCAATACTCTAAGAGGAGAGCCTGAAACGACATCATCAAGATTTGGAGCAGCTATCTTGATACCTGCTGCTGCAACAACCTCATCAACCTTCTTGAATTTCTTCTTGGAATCTCTCATCTCTTCAAGAGGGAGAGGCCTTAAGATAGATCTGATTTTGGTTTTCACAACATTGTTTGCATCCATTAAAGCAAGCTCATCACCATCACGGAGCACACCATCATAGATAATGCTATCAACGGTCACTCCAAGACCGGTTTCTTCCTTGACTTCCAATACAGTTCCTTTTGCAGGAGCATCTTCATGGATTTCCAATTGTTCAGTCAAGTATTCCTGAGCAAGACCAAGCAACATTGCAATCAGCTCAATGATACCTTCACCTGATTTTGCACAGATTGGAATGATTGTAATTTGGCTTGCAAAGTCAGTGACTCTGTCGAATCTTTCAGACTGGAATCCTTCCTCATGCAATTTTCCAATGAGCTCGTAGATTTTCAAATCCAAATCGGTTTGCACTCTTGGAGCTTGCTCTTTAAAGCTTTCCATAAAGGAAGCGCCTTCATGGATATCCCATCCAAAGATTCTGTCAATCTTATTTGCTACAACGATAAATGGAGTCTTATACATTTTCAATATATTGATTGCCTCATAGGTTTGAGGCTTGAAACCTTCGTTAATGTCAACAATTAAAATAGCCAAATCCGCTAAAGCCCCACCACGTTTACGAAGTGATGTAAATGCAGCATGCCCAGGAGTGTCTACAAAAAACAATCCAGGAATTGTATCCTTAATTGATAATCTAGCTATAAAATCGCCACATATTTCATTAATTGTATCTATTGGTATTTCAGTAGCTCCGATGTGCTGGGTAATGCCTCCAGCTTCCCTATCAGCTACAGTACTTCCTCTGATATAATCCAAAAGGGTAGTTTTACCATGGTCTACATGACCTAAAACAGATACAATTGGGGATCTAATCTTCATATAACTCCACTCACAACTAAATAATTCAATAATTCAATAAATTTAAACAATAATAATTTTAATTCGATTATAGACAACGAATTGATTTTTTTAAGAAATCTGAATCTATTCGTAAATCCAAGCGTTATCAGACATGGAATAATCACAAATTTCCTCTTCATCGAAGAAAAGAGCAATTTCTCTTTTAGCAGATTCAGGTGCATCAGATGCATGGATAATGTTTCTTCCAGTATCCATACCGAAATCTCCTCTAATGGTTCCGACATCTGCTTCTTTAGGATTGGTTGCTCCTACCATTTTTCTGATTACAGAAATAGCATCGTCCCCTTCAATAACCATGGTTAAAGCTGGAGCGGAAGTGATGTATTCCACTAAACCGTTGAAAAATGGTTTTTCAGAGTGTTCTCCATAATGTTCTTTTGCTAAATCTTCGTCGATTTGTCTTAATTTCATAGCTACGATTTTAAGACCTTTAGCTTCAAAACGGCTTAAAACTTGACCCATTAAACGTCTAGATACCGCATCAGGTTTCATCATTACAAAGCTTCTTTCAATCATTGTTTAACCCATTTAACTTTTCTTGGTACTCTACCAAGTTTGATCATATTTTTTTCACATTTACTACTACAGAAGAAATAGATGGATCCGTCTTTCTTAACGTACATTTTACCGGTACCGTCTTCTATTTCTTTACCACAGAATGAACAAGTTCTCATGTTAAAACACCTTCTTTAAGTAAGATAAGCTCATAATAACCTAGGTTATTAAGGAGTTCTGATCTCCTTAGCTTCTCTGATTGTGTCGAGTAACATTAAAATATCGCCTTCACGTACAGGGCCCATGATATTTCTTGTTAAAATTCTTCCTTTGTCTCTTCCATCGAGAATTCTGCATTTTACTTGCATGATTTCTCCAGTCATACCAGTTCTGTTTAGAACTTCAATAACTTCTGCTGGACTTCCTTCTTCCATATTATCACCTATTAATTATTTTGAAGATATGTATCTTCTAAGGCGCAATACTTATTCTTTAAGTTCTGCAACTTTTTCAACAACTTCTGCTACTAAGTCAGCAGCATCTCCAGCATCTACAATACAAGCGGAAGCAGTTCCAACACTTAAACCAGCAGCTGCACCAACTTTGTCTTTGGTTGCTAAGTATACGTAAGGAATTTCTTTTTCTTCAGCGAGAACAGGAATGTGAGCAACGATTTCAGCAGGGTCAACATCTTCAGCGATAACGACTAAAGCTGCGTTTCCTCTTTCGATAAATTTAGTTACTTCGTTAGTTCCTTTTGCTACTTTACCAGTATTTTGTGCTACTTCTAAAGCTTCTTCTGCTTTGTTAGCGATTTCTTCAGGTGTGTCAAATTTTACATAAATGTTTGCCATATAATTTACCTCCTTTTTCATCTGGCTTTTTGCCATCCATCGGCAAAATAAAATTACTATAAAAATCAGTAAAATAATCAAATATTAATAAAATAATCAATTTTTCCATCAATTATAGATAAAACCTTTTAAATATGATACATAAGATTAAATCAATTTGAAATCTCTTTAAATATAATATCATAATAAAAAGTTAGCTTATAGAAGCTAAAAAATATTCAATTATAATTACAGATTTAAAGTTTTAATCTATAACTCTAAATATTATATCCACATCACTAAATAATAAAGCCTAAAATAAAAGTAAAAAGTTTTTATTCTAGTTTAATATTTTCAATGAATATTATTAGTTTTTAGTAAAATCAGCTAATAATATAAAATTTTTCAATTTAGTATTAATGAAATAAATTCTAGAGAACTAGACATAATAAAATATATTATTTATAGTATATAAATGTTATTAGAAAAATAGGTTTTAAAAGAAAAATAACTAGCAATTTAAGCCAATTATTTAATGATACTTAAAAAAAATAAAAATAAAGAGTTCGTAAAAAGGCGTAAGAAAAAGATAAAAGTAAAAATTACTTAAATCTAGATCCGAATCCGAAAATACTAAACAGCAATCTTATTTGATTGCTAATTTAATGTCTTCAGCTTTTACAGTTTTTCTACCTGCGTGGCGTGCAAAGTTAACTGCTTTTTGAGCAATTTCGTTTCCGTATTCTTCGATTGCTTCAGCTAATTCAGCTTTAGCTGCATCAGCTACTCTTTCAGCACCAGCATTTTTTAATATTCTTCCGATAGGAGCGATTGGTAATTCCATATTTAACACCTCAAATTTTTATAATAATAGTTGTATATTTTTTAATATATAAATATATCGATAAAAATGCTTAAAATTCAAAATCATTTACATATTTCTAGTAAAAATTTATAAAAAATATTAATTATTTTTCAATTCAAATCTTAACAAAAAATATATAAATAATCCAAAATTCATTAAAAAATATTATACAAATAAGAAAAACAATAAAAAATATTGAAAAAATCAAAGATTAAAAGAAAAATATTAAAAAAATCAAAAAAATATCTGATTTAAAAAGAGTTAAGAATTTAAAAAAATAATAAGAAAATGAAAAAAAATAATAAGAAAAATGGAAAATTAATCAATTCTCTATCATTATCAGCTTGCCTGTATTTGAATCCTTGTAGACCTTTCCCAATTCAGCATACCCTTCACCGGAACTTGAGCTTACATCAGGTGTATCATTCAACTGCTTGCCTTGATCTATTTCAGTTACCTGCTTCATGGCATTGATAGCATCCTGCCTTTGATCAGGACTGATATCATCGTTGAACACAATAGCCTGCATGTTCCAGCTTATAACAAGGAAAACCAACAATCCAACTGCAATAACAA
>NZ_CALDKF010000108.1 GCF_937898925.1 uncultured Methanobrevibacter sp. | reverse complement strand
ATTTTCATCAATCTGACTACTGTCCTCAATGATTTCATCTACAGAAACCGTATCTATAGACAAGTCATCAGTAGCCTCAATTACATCTGTTCCAATATCTGCATCATCCACTGCACTGACAGCACCAATGGAAAGGATGGATATTAAAACCAATACTATAAATAAATGCTTTGAATTCATAATGATCACATTTTATTTCTCAAAATTCGCCATATATTTTTCCAAAAAGGAAAAACTATCAATTTAAACTTAATTAAATTAATATATAACTTAATATATTTTTTAATATATTTAAATTTTATCAAATTAATTTTATATAAAATAAGACATATTTGAATAAATACAATTTCGAATTAGTTAAAAAAGAGTTTAAGATATGAAAAAATAAATAAAATTTTTAAAAAAAGAAAATAATAAGTGATTGGTTAGATCACTTATTTCTTAACGTTTATTTTTACTTTTTTGCTTATTGCTGTGAAGTACTTGTTTCCTGCAAATTTGATTAATGCGGTGTATTTGCCTTTTTTGTTTAGGTTATTTATCTTGAAGGTTGCTACACCTTTTTTGTTTGTTTTTACAGTGTAAGTCTTTTTATTCACTTTTAGGGTAAGCTTTGTGTTTTTCATCACTTTTCCCTTGTTGTTCTTAAGGGTTGCAGTGAATTTTTTGACTTTTGCTTTGGCCTTGAATGTTCTTTCCTTTGCAGCGAGTTTTGGTTTTGCCTTCTTGACCACTACTTTAGGTTTTAGGGTTGAAGCCTTGTAGGAGCTGTCTCCTGCAAACTTGACTGTTGCAGTGTAGGTCTTAGGAACCAAAGTTGCTACATTGAGGCTTACTTGACCCTTATTGTTGGTCTTCAAGGTCTTGCTGATTGTTCCGACTTTGACTGTTACCTTCTTGTTAGCCAATACTTTGCCTTTAGCATCCTTAAGAGTTATGACAAGCTTTTTGGCAACATTGTATGTTGCAGTCACCTTAGGGGCAGTGAGCTTGGTAGCCACATTAGTAGGAGTTGGAGCCGGTCCGTTTATAATCATTGTGATATTCTTTCTGAATGAATCGTAGTTTTCATCACCGGAGTAGGTTGCAGTTCCATGATATGTTCCAGGGCTTAGTCCTGACATCTTAATGGTGGCACCTCCATTTGATAAAATCTTTGTAATGGTTTTTTCATCAATCATCAATGAAAAAGTCCCTTTGGCATCAGCAGGCAATTTTATAGAAACATCTGAACCGTTAACACTCACTCCATACTCGAAATCATTTAATGTTAAAGTGATGTTTTTCTTGAAGCCATCATAGTTTTCATCACCTGAGTAGGTTGCAGTTCCATGATAAGTGCCTGGATTTAAGCTAAATATTTTAATAGTGGTACTTCCATTCACCAAGTTTTTTGTATAGGTTTCATCACCAATTACCAATGATAAAGTACCTTTTGCATCAACAGGCAATTGTACAGAAACATTTGATTCATCCACCATTACATCCACATCTAAAACTTTCTTCTTAACAATAAATGAAGTATTATTCACTGAAGGATAATATTCTAGATTCCCATTATATGTAACAGATACATTATATTCTCCAGCAGGCAGATTATCCAAATTTAAAATAGGTCTAGTGAGCTTGAGTTCATATGTCTTGTTATTTACCAGAACTGTTAGATTGCCAGTTGCATCGCTAGGATCAACAGGGAATCTGATTATTTGATTTTCACCATATTCAATGTCTGAAACATCAATTGAAACTGTTGAATTAACTCTAAAATATAGTATATTAGAGCTCTTGCTTCCTATTGATGGAATAACATAAACATTTGTCTTATCTATATTGTTTAATGTGAAGTTGGTGTCATTTATTGTCTTGAAATAAGTTCCATTCAAGTAAAGGTCATATGAACACTTGTCTAAGATATCCTCATCATAAGATTTCGGATGGGACAGATTCGCATCTATATTGAAATAATAGATCCCATCTGTTTCTGAATAAGTCAAATTG
>NZ_CALDKF010000107.1 GCF_937898925.1 uncultured Methanobrevibacter sp. | reverse complement strand
TTTTATAGAACTCTGCCAATCTTAGGATAGATTTTTCATTAAGCTTTCCTTCCTTATTTGAAAAGGAACCCAATGCATTAAATTTCTTAAATCCTTTTGTAAAATAATTGTCATATGCAGGAACACAACCTAATGTTCCCAATAATATTTTAGTTATTAAAATATCGGATATTTTTTCATCTTTATCCTTTTGGCTGATTTTTCTATAATGATTTCTTAAAAAGCTATTTAGTTTTTCCATTTTTTCTAAATTTTCGCCATTGAGTTCATTGAATTTTATGGCCAATAGGCTATCATATTCCTCTTTAATTATTTCTTTTACAGCTTCTTCATGTATTTTATAATCCTTTTGCAATAAAAATGATGATCCTCTATACATTCCCCAACTTGCAAGGTAAAAGGATAGATGGATTGATAATTTGTCTATGTCTGGGTTGGTTTTTTCTCTTTCTTCACAGAAAATGCGATAGTTATGTTCCCAGGATTTAAATCTATGGTTAGGTACAAAGTTTTCACTGTTTTTGTCTATTTTTTCATAGAATGTCTCTGTGTTTTTGATAAATTCTTTTATTAATTCATCCATCTTTAATCACTTTATGATTTTTTCTCAAACAATATTCCCTTATTCAAAAAGAAGCAGGTTTTAGTTGTATCCTTATTAAAAAAGGTATTATAAGCATCATCACTTTTTTGTCCTTTAGGCCCTATTTCCAATATCTGATTTTCAAATGAATTTGGATAAGGAAGCAGACTCACATCTTCTTTTTCAATTGCTTCTTTTACCATATTATAAGACATTTCCATAGAATCTAAATTATCATCATTGAAACTGATTCTATTAACTCCTTCTAATATTCTTTCTCCATTTTTAGATCCTGCTTTCGGTTCTTTCCATAGAATATTCAATATAGTTGTTTCATCGAAGAATAGTTTCCAATAGGAATCTTCCCAAGTGTCTTCAAATTCACTTAAAGTCAGGTTTCTAAAAGACATTCTTTCCCTATATGTTCCTTTTGGAGTTATTGGTGAATTTTTGATAATGAAACTTGTTTTCTTGAATAAATCATCTTTTTCTGCAAGTTCATCATCTTTTCCAATGATTTTATCAGTTATCATTTTATTGAGATTCTTTGGTATTTTTTCCTTGTATGTTTGTCCAGTTATTTCCTCTAAAATCTCAAGTTGGCTTTTTCCAATATACGGCCGTAATTTAGCTAAAACGTACTCTTCAACAGTTTTAAATTCATTTGTATCAAAGCTAATGGTTGTTCCTATACTGTTTAGGATACCGCTCATGTATGAATTTTTTAGTGAATATGCTCTTGGCTTTGCAGGTATAGTAGAGTTAGGTTGAGTTGTTCTGTCTTTAGATGTTCTAGCTTTAGTGCAAGCCCCAAGGTATGATGTATCACTTTCAGACAATTCATGAGCACGGCCATCTTTTACCTTTTGTTTTATGATGTAAAAGTCATTTTTAATTGTTTCTTCATCTTTGCTCATATCATATAATTGGTAATCGGTAATTAGGAAATCTCCAATATCCTTTCCTTTTTCATAGAAACCTCCTTACCAGATGAATAGGATTTTTTTATTTTTATAGATTAATTTGCTGTATTCATATTCTTCATTGACTATTTTATTGAAGTCAATTTTGCTTAGGGAAACTCTTTCTTTTGCTGATTTTTCACCTTTTTTGTTCTTTTTATAACCTGTTACTTTTAATTCAACTCCAATTTTATCAAAATCAGCTTGAGGATTACTGTTAATAGGATATTTATAGAAACCACTTTCTACAACATGGCCTAATATTCCTTTATTTCTCTTTAGATTAGTGGCGTTTTCAAGTAGGTGTTTAGAATCTATTTCCTTAAATGTCTTGCCTTTAATTGCTTCTGTATAGTGAAGTAATTCCTCAATTGTATTGAATTTCATATTTTAATCCCCTTACTTAATATTTTGTTTTATAGTTAATTATACATAAAACTATTAGTTTTCATTTGCTCCCATTGATTGTTTAAATATAAAAATTAAATTAAATATATAAATCAAAATTTATAAAATATTATAAGAGGAATTTTTATGGATAAAACAGTAGTAGAATTATTTGCAGGTGTAGGTGGATTCCGTTGTGGATTCAATCACGTAAGCCTAAAGGATGGAAAAGTCCACGAAGAAGACAATTGGGACTTTGTTTGGGCTAATCAATGGGAACCTTCCACTAAATCACAAGCTGCATTTGATTGTTATGTTGAAAGATTCGGTGAATCTGAAAATCATGTAAATGAGGACATAGCTACTGTTGATAAAAAGACAATTCCTAATCACACTCTTCTTGTAGGAGGATTCCCTTGCCAGGATTATTCAGTTGCTCGTTCTTTATCTGGTGGAAAGGGAATAGAAGGTAAAAAGGGAGTGCTTTGGTGGCAAATAGCCGAAGTTCTAGAGGAAAAAAGACCTCCTTTTGTTCTTTTGGAAAATGTTGATAGGTTGTTACGTTCACCTGCTACTCAAAGAGGAAGAGCCTTTGGTGTAATGCTTAGGACTCTACTTGATAATGGTTATTCTGTTGAATGGAGAGTAATCAATGCTGCAGAATATGGATTCCCACAAAAGAGAAGAAGAGTATTTATTTTTGCTTATCATAAGTCTACCAACTATTATAAAAAGATGGATAATGTAGATTATGAGGATTTAATTTACAAAGAAGGAATTTTTGCTAAGAATTTCCCAATTAAATTTAACACTGATAAGAATTTAGATGGGAAAGAAGTTTCCATTGATGAATTTGGCCAATCTTCAATCAAAAAGAAGGATTTTAAAGATCTTGTAGCTATTAGTGATGATTTTGAATTCCATTTCTTTAATTCTGGTCTTATGCATAAAGGAAATATTTACACTTATAAGACTTCTCCTGTAGAATGTGAAGATGTGACTACTTTAGGAGACATAATGGAAAAAGGAGAAGTTGATGAAAAATATTATTT
>NZ_CALDKF010000106.1 GCF_937898925.1 uncultured Methanobrevibacter sp. | reverse complement strand
TATAAGTTCTGCCGCACATGCAAGTATAAGCAATATCAATATTATAAGCACAGGAGCATTCATTCCACCTAATGACAATGAACGAGCAGCTGCAGGATCCTCATCAACATTCAAGTTGTATGCAGTAGCTGATTCAGTCACTGGAGCAGATGATGAAGTACCTACTGTGTTTCCATCCATCACTGTTGAATTTGACTTGATTCCTGTTCCATCCACAGTGGAATAGCCACCGGAACTGTTTCCATTTCCGTTTCCATTGCCATTGCTGCCTGAATTGGAGCCTCCGGAATTTGATCCGTTTCCTGAATTGCCTCCTCCAGAACCGGTACCGCTTCCGCCACTTGAACCTCCATCTGAATCCCTTACAACATTGTTGTCAAATGTATTGTTCTTTCCTCCAATATCATCAAACAACTGATTCTCTGGAGAGATTACATCTGGGTGACTTGTAGGTTCATAGTCAAGCAAATCCAAGAGATCATAGTCAGTGCCGTTCTTTCTCACAATCATAGGAGAGTTTGCACTTTTATATATGATGTCCTCTTCAGTGAATATCACTGGACTTTCAGGATATTTCATTTGCCATATTCTATTGATTTCCTTTACAATGCGAGGAATCAGTGGCTTCAATGAAGGAACGCTATTGTTTGTAACTCTGTTGTTGTTGGAATTGTATAATGCAACAGCCCTTACAACCAATGCCTTATCGCCGTAATCTATGTGATTGTCATAGATTCTGCTATTATCAGCATCGTATCCTTCAACCAAGTAATTGATTCTAGAATTGCAAGTGACATTGTTCTTGTAGAACTTGGTGTCATCAGCACCTTCAAGTATTGCACCATAGGACACGTTATTGGACTCACAATGAATCTTGTTTCTTGCCATTGTAGTGTTTATGGAATTGTAACCAGCAATAAGACCTGCTGCATAATATGTTCCGCTTACAGAAATATCGTTGTCTGTAAAGCTGTTGTTTGCAGAGACTTGGTCTCTCTTACCGGTTTCTGCACCCAATACGCCTAATCCGTAAAGATATGGATCCTTAGCTGTAACGTTGACATTGTTGTGATGAACCTTGTTGTTGTTGCTTTCATAATACAGGTCGATTCCTACAATGGAATTTGTTGATTCCTTGATGGCAGTGTAGTACTTATCAACACCAGAAGTGGCTTTTACATTATTGTATCCAATATCGTTTGAAGATGAATAGAATAAAATAATGCCGTAAGTCTTGTAGACCTCTGGAATAACCATACCTTCCGCTTCATAGTCGTCAACGCTGATGGAACTGTCCACTTTAATGGTTGAATCATAAAGATGAGGCTTGCTTGTACCATTTACGAGAATATTGTTGTTCCTTAATGTATTCTTGCTGGAATCATAAAGCATTATTCCAAATGTCAATGCATTTGCCTTTGCCTTAACGGTATTGCTTGAAATATTACAATTGGATGACTCTGATACATAGATTCCATATCCATTGTCATAGCTTTCCAATTGAATATTGTTGTTTGTTACATTGACGTTCTTTACATTGTCCAACAATATTGCAAACCTATGGTTATCAGCCGCATTTCCTGGATTTGAATTGATTATTGTAAATCCATCAACTGCAACATTATCGGATTCTATCTTTATAACGGAATCCAATAGCTTTGCGCCTTCAGATTTTAGGATTACAGGACGATTCAAGATGATTCTTTTGTCATTGAAGTTGCCTTTGAAGATCAGTTCATAATCCTCATAATCTGACTTAAGATAACCATTGTCATCAAAGCATGTATAGAAATTATCCTCAGTTACAATGAATTGGTTTCTTAAAACGTTTATTTTAGTTGAAACCTTGCATGGATTGAAAGTGTCATTTCCTGCATAACTTATATTCATTGCATAATTGCCAATATTTGCATTAATCTGCAAGCTTGCTTTACCTTCTCCATCAGTGGTTCTTACATAATTCTGATTCAATAATGAAAATGTAACATTTACTCCACTGATCGGATTTCCATCCTTATCCTTTAGGAAAACAACAAGCTCATTACCTTTGATTATGGAAGTGTCCACTACAGTGATTGCTGTATTGATTTTAGTGTCACTATATGTTCCATTATCAATGTCTCCGCCTGTGCCGTTTGTGTCATTGCCTGTTCCATTGTCTGTATCATTTCTTTCTATCTCTGAAGGGTCTGTCATATTCACAACTTGACCGTTTATGGTATTGTTGTAGATTGCATTATGACTTGGAGTTATCGGATTCCTATTGGTGTATTTCAATACAGCAATGGCATCAGAGTCTCCAGAGATGCTTATCCTATTGTCACAGACCAATGTATAGCTGACATTTCCTCTTAGCACAACGGCACTTTTATCGCTTTCAAAGTCGTTGTTCCTTATTGTTATGTTTTCTGCAAGCCTTGATGTGAAGATCATGACTCCTGTTGAATTGACTCCAACAATAGTGTTGTTTTCGATTTTCACATTGGATTTTGTGGTGTTTATGCCGTTTGCAGATTCTGTATAGATTGTATTGTTTGCAATTACTGCATTTTCACCGGTATTCAATATTGAATCTGAACCTACAGACCTTAATGTATTGTTTGCAATAACATTGTTTTTGCCTGTATTTTGAATGGCAACCACATTTCCATCATCATTCCAATCATGGACATCAGTATGTTCAGTGGATATGTTGTTTCCTGAAACGATGATATCGTTTCCACTTGCAAGAATAGCTGCAGGACCTCCAATGCTTGATATTGTATTGTTGTATATCAAGGTGTTTGGAGCTTCAACAATGATTCCATAGAAAGCGTTTTCTATGGTGTTGTTTGCTATAACTGCACCATTTCCGCTTGCAGTTTGCATCAGATAGATTGCATAGCAATAGGAATTGTATGTACCGTTTCGACTTTTAAGGTAATTGTTTGCTATAATGTTTCCACTGCAGACTTCATCTTCAATCGGCATGAAATCTCCATTTCCATATGCTGATTGATAAATCATATTGGTATATTCAGATTCAAGGTAATTGTCTCTGATTTCATTGTATGATGAAGCTGTCATCGGAATTGTTGAGCTTAGACCAGATATGAGCGTATTGTTGATGATCTTGTTATAACTTGCATTTGACATCATTATTGCAAAGCACTTATGGACACTCACATTGATAATGGAGTTTTTTATCGTGTTCTCTGATGAGTCAATTATGCTTATTCCAGACAAATAATAATTTGAACCTGTAATCTTTTCCTTTGTATTTACAATCTTAAGATTTTCCAATACAGAGCCAGAACTTCCCTTAACAAGACGTATAAGACAATTTGATAAGGTCGCGCCATCATCTGAAATGATGTTAAGTCTCTTATCGATTGTGAATATCTTGTCTGAGATACTTTTGATTTTGATTGTATCTCCATCTTTCAATGTTCCGGATTTAATCTTTCCATCAGAATCGAAGTATCTTGAATAGCTTGAGCTATCTATTACGATAGGTTCAGCAGATAATGTATCTGGCTCTTCATTAGAGCTTCCAATCTTTTCTGATTCCTTTGGAGAAGTGATTTCATCATCCAAATCATTTGTATCAGTGATTAAGTCATTATCAGTTATTTCATGATTGGAATCATCAAAACCGCTTGTTAAATCATTACTTGAATCTGGTATTGCTATAGTGTCATCAATTGCACTATCTGTCGCATTAGTGACAAGATCAATATTTTCACTTGCACTAACTGCACTCAAAGATAAGAATATTATCACTATTAAAGCAAGAATAGAGGGCAATTTCATTTTATTCGTCATTTCACCTCCATTCAAATTCTTATGAGTTATTTTTTATTGTACTTATTATATAAAACTATCCAAATTGATTGAAAAAAAGTAAAATATAGTTAATTTAATTTGATAAATAATTAAAATAGAGTTTAAAAAAAGAGATGGGAAATTAATAAAAAAATATAATTAAAAAAAAGAAAAGAAAGATAAGAAAATTCACCTAATGATTAGACATGAAGTCCAATACTGCATCAGACAATACATCCAAATTAGATAAATACTCCTCATACCATCTGTTTCTAAGCTTTGAAATAACATAAGCCACTGCACCTGATCCAATACCTACAACAGTTGTATCGAATGCTACAATCAATGATTGTGATAAGGTGTTTACGTCCCCTGAACCAAGTGCTGCAAGACCTGTTCCAAGTGGAATCAAGGTACCCATAAGACCTAAGGTTGGTCCGATACGTGTGATTATATCAGTCACTTCAAGAGACTTGTCTGTTAGGTTTTCCTCGTTTTCAATCAATTTACGAGCAAATGCCTCTCTTGAAGCATCAGTCAAGTTTTCTGTGCTTGCTATCTTTACCAAAAGATTCTTTTGAGACTGTGGAAGTGGAGAGCCATTGATTTTTGCCTTCAATGAATCAACAGAATCTGAAGCGGACATATCCAAAATCAGATTGGAGACCTCATCTACAGAAACCCTTGTTCTTGAGGTGTATTCGTAAATGAGTCCACCTAATGAAACCACTACAACCACTACAAAAATCAATAGTATAATTACTACCGGTATCAAAAGACTTTGTGAAATCAAGTTAAGTCCAGTGGTTAAGAAGTCACCACCGGGAATTGCCATTGCCATTAAATCACCTATAATAAATATCAATAAATATAATTTTTTTAAATAAATAAAACTATTTTAACTCATTTTAACCAATTAACCTATTTTAACCTATTGTTTCTCTTTTTGAATAATGCTCCAATGCCTAAACAAATAGCCAAAATTACTATAAGAGCTATTCCTGCATTAACTGGCATTAAAGTCAATTGTGTAGATGGATACTCAAGCACCTGGCTTATTGTAGGGACAAAGAATCCAAATACAACGAATATGAAAGCAAAGATCACCATCATGCTTCCATAAATGATAGGATAATGGGTTATTCTATAATCTTCAATGAAATCTGAAAACCTATAAGCTATGAAGCTTATTATCATCAATAAAAACGCTATGATTATAGCCAAATGAACTGTTGAGATAGTCATTGAGAAATTGGCTGTGTCAAATACAAAGCTTGGAGACAATGCTGCAGATGACATAACAAGCAATCCATAGGATACTGGTATGAAATCAAAATACAGCACCACCTTTAAAAGATTGTCATATTGATTCTCCTTCTGCCAATAATAGAAAGTGAATATTCCTAAAATCAATGCAATTATTGCCATGAATATATAGAAGAAGAAATTATTCACTGTCAATCCTATTAAGCTTTCATAAAATGGGCTTAATGCAATTATTATTAAAGCGATTGCTATGGAAATAATCAATGAAATTATCAAATGTTTCCTTAAGTCATTCCTAAAGAAATTGGATAACAATCCA
The DNA here is from genome assembly GCF_937898925.1 of uncultured Methanobrevibacter sp. Taxonomy (GTDB): domain Archaea; phylum Methanobacteriota; class Methanobacteria; order Methanobacteriales; family Methanobacteriaceae; genus Methanobrevibacter. The sequence goes on along the minus strand of NZ_CALDKF010000106.1, from coordinate 26,616 downwards.
GTTCCTATACCTAGTAATAGGATAGCTGCTAGAATAATTGCACCAAATAGACTAACCAATAGATTCATTCTATCACAATTTTATAATGTTTTAAAGTTCAACTAGTTTTAATAAATTATTAATTCAAAAACAATAGAAAATGATAGGAAATCATCCTTCTACCATAATCAGATTACCCGTTTTCGAATCCTTATAAACTTTACCCTGTTCTACATAACCTTCTCCAGAGCTGTTTGAAGTGTCTGGAGTTTCGTTCAATTTTTCACCTTGTGTCACATTAGTGATATCCTTGATTGACTCCATTGTAGCCTGTCGCTCCTCTGGAGACATGTCACTGAAAATAACACTTTGCAAGTTCCAGCCTATAACAGCAAAAATCAGGAATCCAAGTGCAAGAACAAGCATTGCATCAACAAGGTTTGTTGTTCCAGCCATAGGATCCTCTTCCTGTCGTTTTCGGCGTCTAGATTTCTTTCTAACCATTAGAAAAACCTTCTTTAAACTAATAAAAGAATTATATGTAAGCATAAATTTTTTTATAATCTTAAAAATCAAAAAAATTTTACTATACTATAATATATAAAAAAAGATTTATAAGTTTATCTAACTAATTTGAGAAAATATAAAATGAAATTTAAAGAAAAATAGTGATTTAAGATAGAACAATTATTGTCCAAATAATAAATTTAAAGAAAAATAGTGTTTTAAGATTAGAAAAAATTCTCTAATCCTCTAAAATATAATCTAAAATAAGCTTAGATGAATTTGGCTTAAATTCACCGAATTGCAATTTCAAGAACTCTTCCATCTTCTCCAATCTGAAGTCCTCTTCCTTGATTGATTCTATCAATTCATCAATATTGTAAACTATCTTTCCTGGAACCATTTCCGCATAATCAAAGTAGAATCCACGTTCCTTGTAAAGATAATCATCTAAGTCATAATCAAATAGTATAGCAGGCTTTTTCAAGATAGTGTAATCCACCATGATTGAAGAATAGTCCGCCACTAAAATGTCAGCTAAAATCAGAAGCTTCTGTTCATCCTTAAATCCTGTAAAGTTGATTATATCATACTTGCTTGTCAATTCATCCAAATCAATATTGTGCTCTTCATTACAGTATCTTTTATAATTAGGATGTAAGCGAATTGCTAAAGCATATTCATCACCTAATTCATCAAGGAACTTTTCTATATCAAAGTATTCAAAGACAGCATTGTTTTTAGGGTCTTCCCTGAATGTAGGTGCATAAAGAACCAGTTTCTTACCCTTAAGCTGTGGATAATCCTTTTCAAATGATTCCCTTAATCCAGATAAATAAGCATCAGACAAGTGTTCCTCATCATAGAAGTCATTTCTAGGAACTCCAAATGGCTTGACCTTTGACTTGTCAACATAGAAGTTGCGGGCATAGATATCCGCTACATTTTCACTGCTTACAGAGACCAAATCAATCTTAGGAGCAAACATCTCCATGATCTTCTTATCCTCATCATTTAATAGATCATAGCCGAATTTCTTGAAGAGTCCTGTTCCATGCCATAATTGCACCCATTTCATGCCTTCCACATTCATGAATGCAAGCGGGAAGAAATTGTCAACTAAAAATACGTATTTTGAACTTGCAAAGTCACGGATATTGGCAAATGACAAGGAATCCTTAGGAATGAACTTGTATTCATAATTCTTTCCTTCATAGTTCCTATTGTCCAGTTCCTTTGCAATATACTCTAAATTAGCTTCAAATGAGTGGTTCTTGTTTGTTAAAAGAGTTATCTTATTATTCTTTTGTGGAAATTTCCTAAGAATATTGAATATTGTTGCATATATCTTATGTTTTGCATACACTTTAAAAACCTCATTGAAGCCATTTATAAAAATAAATAAGAATTTATGAATTAATCCTATTTAATAATAATTTATAAAATTAGTTTAATATACTTTTATATTTTTTTAATTTCAATAAAAAGAATTAAAACAAATTAAATACAAAATAGTAATAGAATAAAAAATGTGAAATGGAATTGATAACATGGATGTGAAAAACAATATTATTCTTGCAATGGATTTAATGGATTTAAAGGAAGCGGAAAGAGTTTGTGAATCAATAAATGAGTACATTGACACAATAAAGATCGGATATCCATTGACCCTTGCTGAAGGACTTTCAACAATTGGATTCTTTAAGGATAACTTCGATTATAAGGTTATTTGTGACTATAAGGTTGCAGACATTCCAGCAACCAATGAGAAAATAGCTAACCAAACCTTTGATGCTGGTGCAGATGCAATCATCTGTCATGGATTTGTAGGTTCAGACAGTGTAGATGCATGCAAGACATCTGCAGAAGACCATGGAGGGGAAGTATTCCTCTTAACTGAAATGTCTCACCCCGGAGCAATCAAGTTCCTCCAGCCAAATGCAGATGAGATAGCAAGAATGGGTGTTGAAATGGGAATCACTAACTATGTAGCACCATCCACAAGACCTGAAAGATTATCCGAAATAAGGGATATCGTTGGAAAAGATGCATTCATGATTTCTCCAGGTGTAGGAACCCAAGGTGGAGACCCAAGGGAAACATTGAAATATTCCAATGCATTGATAATTGGAAGATCCATTTACAATGCAGAAGACCCTGAAAAGGCAACTATAGACATTGTTGATTCAATCCAATAATTATAACTTAATTCTATTCCATATTTCAATTAAAAGGTGTAAATTTGTTTAATATTAGTTTAGCATTATCCTATTTCTTTTCTGGCTTCTTTATGAAGCTTTCAGATGATGAGTATGATGAAAAGTCAAATAAGGCAATAGCTATTGTTCTTGGAATAGTCTGCGGACTCTTTACTGCTTATGCATGCTCAATCGATTTGGATGCAGCCTGCATCTTCATAGCAATTCTTATCGGAAACATCTTGGCTTTAAAGGTTGATGGAATTCATCATATCGCTACAATGGCTTCATTCATAATAGCATTCCTATTTCTTGGATTGCAATCTTTCACATATCTTTCCATTATCACAATTATAATATGCATGATTGGAGCAATTATCGACGAGATAGGAAATGACAATGAGAAAATCTATTCAAAAAGCAAGTTTCTAGAGTATTTCTTCGATTATAGGTTCGCATTAAAAGTAGTGATTCTATTGCTTGTTTTAATTGGCTTATTGAACATTTGGAGCTTTATTTATTTCTTATGCTTTGAAATAGCTTATGAAATAGCTAGAGTATTCTTTGAGAAATATATCTTATAAAATAGAAAAACTAAAAAAAATTAAATAATAATAAGGTAATAAAAAAAGAAAAAAGAGATTAAGTCTTCACCATAACTTAATCGATTCTATTCAATGCATCAGCCACTATCAATGGGAAAATGATAGTCACATCACCAATGACAGTTACTAAATTGGATCCATGCTTTGCCTTGGACCATGATTTTGCCTCTTCTAAAGGAGCACCGCTTAAACTACCTGTTTCAGGCCTGTCCATAGTTATTTGAAGACCTGCATCTATGCCTCCCTTCAAAAGGTTTGAAGCAAGGGTGTAATGCTTTGGAAGACCTCCACCTAACATTACAGCACCAATCTTTTCAGACTCAAATACAAGGTCTGACAAGTAATGCATGTCTCCTACTGCATCCACTACGAGAGTGTGGTCCTGTGTAAACATCCATAACTGAAGACCGAACATGCTGTCAATGAGTCCTGGAGCAAAGATTGAAACATCATTCAATGCAGCTTGCCTTAGGATTGAATTGTCATCATCAATCAAAAGACCAACTTCCTTCAAAAGCCTTTGAATGGAAATTATTCCTTTATCCTCATCATTATCCAATTTTTCGCTAATGATTTCAAATATCTTGGTTATCTCGCTTTCAAATAGTTCAAAGTCTTCCCCTTGAGTGTAAACATCAGCAATTCTACCTATTCCAGCATCATTAAGCTCTTCATCATTGGTTCCGAGATCCCTGTAATGTCTGCCTCCAAAGGCTTCAAGAAGATCATGAGTGATGTTGGCTCCGCTTGTAATCAATACCTTTATTCTTTTTTCCCAGATTAAATCAGCAACAATATTACGCATTCCACCAGGAACCAATGGACCTCCTAAACTCATGAAGATGTCCATATCTTCATCATTAATCATGTCAACAAGCAAATTAGAAGCTCTTGCAACTCTTCCAGCTCCTAAAACGCCTGACTTATCAAACTGTTCAATCAATTCGCTAACAGTCATATCCTTCTTTAATTTCAATTGATCAACTTTCATATAATCCACACTTAAAAACTAAAATAATAAAATAATATTAAAAAATTTAAAGAAATAAAAAATAAAAAATAATAGAAGAAATGAAAAAAAGACAATTTTTCTTCTAATTGATTTAAAATTAAATTTCATCTTCCAAATCGTTATCATTCAACAATGGGAAATTGTTTAGATTTGTAATCTTTTCAATCAAGTCAGTACGGGTAACAACACCGATAGGAGTGTAATCATCATCAACTACAATCAATCTGCTTATGCCAAACTTATACATCTTGTAAACTGCAGTAGCTATTTTTGTATCCTTATCAATGAAGAACAAGCGTTTGGACATGATATCCCTAACATCTTCATTTTCCTTTCCTTCAGCCAATGCCTTTACAATATCCACCAATGAAACCATACCAATAGCTACACCTTCGGTAATTACTGGCGCTCCATCGATATTGTTTTTAGAAAGCAAGCATGCAGCATCCTTAATTGAATCTCCAGGCTTTAGATAAATCAAATCCAATGTAGCTATCTCATAAACGGAGTTTTTAGGAATGCTTCTTATAGTGCTGATATCCAAGAGGAGGATATTGTCCATATCGTCCCTTCCTACGATTTCACCAATAACACCAAGGTTATTGACAGGAGTAGGACCTACACGGATCACATCTCCTACATGCAAATCCTTAATGCTTCCTAAAACCTTAATGACAGCTTCACATTCACCAGGGTGCGGTACACTTGTAAACTCAATCTTAGCTACTGAAACATCCTCTAACTTTTTGTTTTCCTTATAGACATGAACTTTAGCATTGCTGTCTGAAACTGAAATGTTTAATGTATGGTATGCTTCAATAGTAGGTTTATAACCACCACGAGGTCCTGGAACTCCCTTTACAAGACTTAAGCTTCTAAGGGATTGCATCTGATTCCTAATGGTTCCTGGGTTTCTGTTCATCACTTCAGCAATGTCTTCACCCTTAATGGACTTGCCATCTGAATTTTGATATAAATTAATTAAAGTCTGTAAAATTTCCTTTTGTACAGAAGTCAACATTTTAGACACCTAAATGTAAAAATATAAGCATTTTGCAATTAAAACACTTAACCAACTTAAATTAACAGTCCGATTTTGAAAATATCATTATAAATTAAGAATTACAATGATAAATTCAAATAAATTATAATGATTTATCATAATTTAACATTATTATTAAGTGATTTATACCTTATTATATAAAAAGATATTGTTTTTTTATTAAAAATCATTATAAATAAAATATAGAATTATCATGTTTTTAGGCATAATTCTTAATTTATAATGAATAATTAATTAAGAAGAAAAACAGCCATTTAAGCATAAAAATGAGTATTAAGAAAAAAATAAGATAAATAAGATAAAATAAGAAAAGATAAAATAAAAATAAAAAAAGAGAAAGATTTGGAAATCAATCCAAATCAATTAAATGACATATTGCTTTACATCACTTCTTATAATTGAAGAAGCACCTAATGCCCTTATTCCATCCAACATTTCAGGGAAATGCTCTTTAGGAATCAAGACATTGATCTGTGAAAAGCTTGATCCTTGATTGACAGTTGGTTCAGCACTGCAGAACTTGTTTTCAACCAAATAATTTGAAACCTTTTCAATGGATTCGTTTGCAATATTGAATTTTACATCAAAGTATTTTCTTGCAGTTACAGCACCCAATAACTGTTCATAAATCATTTTAGCCTTTGCCATCTTTTCTTCATCACAGCTTATTCCAGCATACAATCCTGCTGAAGAATGCAAGATGGTTTCAAGCTCCTTAAGGCCTGCTTTTCTTAAGCTGCTACCGGTTTGAGTGTTGTCTACAATCAAGTCAGCACCTTTAGCAATGTAAACTTCTGTAGCGCCGTCAGAATTGATAACCTGAACCTTCTTATTGTCTCCGTCCCTTAATCCTCTAACTTGCACATATGGGCTGGCATCACCATAGATTTCCTGATATGCCTCATTTTCCATAATATGCTTTCTGGTTAGGTTAGGATACTCTGTAAAGCATAAGATTGGAGTGTCCCTATCCTTGTTAGCCCTAAAGAATTCAGATAAGTCATTATAAGGAGATTCCTTAGGAACCGCTACAATCAAACGGGTTTGGCCATAGTTCAAGTCTCCAATTTTAGTTATATCGTTTTCACTTAAAACAGACTCTTCCAAAACCCAGTCATCTCCTACAATAGCTATATCCACCATTCCCCTGTTCAATTCTACAGGAGTACTTTGAGGACGAGTCAAAAAGGCACTTATCTCTTCATCATTAAGAATATCAATTTCATAAGATTCATTTCCAGGATCATACCCTCTTACTTCATAACCTGCATCTACAAATAATTGATGGGTATTTCCTCTGTTTACATTGTTTAAACTGCCTTTAGGCAATCCAATAGTTATTTTTACCATATTATCAACCAATTCATTAAAAATTTATAAAATATTCAATTTTAGTAAAATTTAAAAGTAAATTAATTATCTTTTCATATAAGTTACTATTATAATATTTAAAAATTAAATATATAAAACTATTCTTTAAAAATTAGATTAATAAAAAGACATTAAAAATTAAAATGAAAAAAAGGGATATTTAATAAAAAAGAAAAAGTGAGGAAATCAGTTTTCCTCTTCCTGATAGGAACCGTTATACTCACCTGAACCTTCAACTGGATAAACAACAGCTTGAGCTATTCTATCACCTGATTTGATCTTATAGTCAAATTCACCATGATTGTAAATCATGAACATCAAGGTTCCATAGAATCCAGGGTCTCCTACAGCTGTCTGAACAGAAACAAAAGACCTGAGCAAGGTAGACCTTGGCAAGTAGAGCATTGTGTATCCCTTAGGAATCTTCACCTTACGCTTTATTGAAGCCAAATATGCCGTATGAGGTTTTAAGGTATAAACAGGACCTTCTAAAGCCTCAATCTCTGGAAGGTTTTTCTCATTGTCAATCAATGAGCCTCCAGATTTCTGAATGAATATCTCATCAAGTTCCAAGTCTATTCCAGATGGCTGTACCAAATCTTCAAAGTCTGGAAAGAGTTTTTTAAGTTCGATTTCACCAAGCATTTTTATCACATCAAAAATATAAAAAATAAAAGATTAATATTCAAAAATTAATCTGTAGCATTTAAAGTATTGTTACCTAATTTAAATGTCAATACTCCTGTACCGTCATCATTGACTTTCAACTCATCACAATGTGGATTCAACACATTTATTAAAGCCTTGCCTGATTCCGCATCCATAAAGTGTGGCAAATAGTTAGAAAGATATGTTGGATAAAGGGTTACAGTACAATTTTCCTCATGCAAAGCCAAATTCAAGAAATATGATGTGTGAGTGGCTGGATTTGACTGGTCAAATATGAAGTTTCCTAAATTGTAGAAAATAGGTTTTCCATTGTACATCTCCACACCTTGGGTTACATGAGTGTGTGAACCGATTACAATATCTGCACCGTCATTGATTAGCTCATGGGATATCTTTTTCTGGTTTTCATTAGGGCTTCTGCTATACTCATTTCCATAGTGAAGGTAAGCGATTACAATGCTTGAGCCATTATCACGAGCTTCCTGAACTTGTCTTTGGGCAAGCTCTGAATCATATGCAGAGTATCCTGAACTGTTAGCTGTTGCAGGATCCATAACTCCCCTATATTCCTGGAAGTTGTCTGCATCCATATAGTTCAAAATGGTTACCTTTCTATCACCACAGTCAATGCTTACAGGCGCTGTAGCCTGAGAAATATCATTTCCTGCACCCATAACATAAATGCCTGCATCCTTCAGGTTCTTTATGCTTTCATTTAAGCCTGCTTCACCATAATCCAATGCATGGTTGTTTGCCTGTGATGCCACAACCTTATCGTTTGCATTTGCTAATAGGTAAGTGTACTTAGGATTTGCCTTTAATGGAACATCCCCTTTCACTGCATAGGAGGAAGTGGTAACAGGGTTTTCAAAGTTTACAAGCAAGACATCTGCATTCTTGGTTATATTCTCTACAAATCTGAATGGGCTTTCGCCAGAGTCTAAAACAGCAGGCATCTTACGGCCAAACATGACATCTCCAGTAACTGCAACTGAAACATCATCATGGCCTAAATCATATGAATTGCCTGAATCCATAAAAAATGTTCCAAAGATAGATATCACCAAAAGAATAGCTATAATTAGAATTAACATCAAAAAAAACCTTGTTTTCCTCATCATATCACTTAAAATAATTGTTATAATTAAATTTTACTTTGTAATTAGTATTAAATAAACATTATTATAATCAATTATTTTAATAGATTCAATACATAATTCTTCTCTAAATTAACCATAGCACATATCTCATCTAAAGTAAAACCATTTTTCAATAAATTATTTATAATTCTGGCTTCACCTTTAGACTCCCCTCTACTCATAATAGTATCGACAGTTCTATGATACAAATCCTTCTTCATTTCAATCAGCTCCATTAGCTTTTCTGCTTCATACTCATCATCAACAAATTTTCTTACATACATCTCTAAAAACATTTTTAAATCATATATTTCATTTCCATCCATATTTTATATACAGTTTACTAAAGTGGCTATTTCCCATAACAATTCAACTACTGATTTATCAGACTTCATAAAAATAATTGTTTCTAAATCAGCAATATCCTTATTATTCACTTTATTATTCTTTATTCTTTGTTTTATCCTATTTAAAGTTTTATTTCAATCAATAGACTTTAACGATTTAATATAAATAGTAAACTCGTTAAATAAATTCCATTTTTTTAATCACCTTATCTTTACAATCTAAGTCAATAATAAACAATTTATAACAAAAGAAAAATTTGAATATTAAATAACCAAGAAAAGAAAAATAATATCTATAATAAAAAGAATAGAATTAATTAACAAAAAAGGATGTGAAATAATGCCTGTAGTAACAATCGTTGGAAACCCAAACATAAGTGTAGAAGATAAAAGAGAAATGGTAAAAAAAGTAAGTGAAACTGTAGCTGAAGCATACAATTTGCCAATTGAAGCAATCACTGTTTTAGTGGAAGCTTTACCACCTGAAAGCATAGGTGTTGCTGGTGAATTATTAATTGATAGAAAATAATTAATTTCTATCATCAATTTCTTTTTTTAAAAAAAATAATTAAATTAAATTTTCTAAAAACTCTTTTTCAAAATCCAAATATTCATTCAATAGATTTTTGAATTTTTCATTCTCATCACTATCAACCATATCCAATGAAATTACATTTTTCAAACTATCAATGTTTGATTGAATTGGAACCTTGTATTGATTCAATACCATACCTGGCAAGTGACCTCGATTTTCACCAATCCATTGAATGAAAATATTTTTTGAGTCTACAAATTTTTCATCATGAATCAAATTTTCAAATTTTTCAAGGTATTCTTTTTCAAAAATGTCAGAGAATGAACTATTTGAACTGTGAGATATGTATTCCATTATGCCAATATTTATGTTTTCTTCGTAAGTTTCATTATATTGATTAGTCAGTTCATAATTTAGATACTTAGCAATGCAACAATTAATTTTATCCTTAGTTTGTCTTAACATTTCATTTGATTCAACAAACTCTTCCTGAGAGACTTTTTCAACTTCAATATTTTCATCTTGAGAAGAGTTTTCATCATCTAACTTTACATACTTTCCAACTAAAAATTCAAAATTGCAATTTTTGCAAAATTGACTTCCATCTTCTCTTTGTGTTCCACACATTGGACAATACTTAAAATTAGACATCATGTTTTCATCTCCTAAATTCAAGATCTGTTTTTAATGTATTCTGCTCTTTTTTCATGAGCCTCTTCTTCAGTTGGGAATAAACCTAAATGCTTGCCATCAACTTCAGCACTCCACATGAATAAACCTTCCTCATAATAAACACCTTCATACTTAGAGGATTTTTTCTGACTTAATGTTGAGTCTGACTTTTTGGATTTGGATTTGGAAACCTTAGCTCCACCGCTAACCTTAACTTTCTTTTTAGCTTTTTCTTTTTGGACCTTATTTCCACCTTCAACCTTAACTTTGTTTTTATCAGCATCTTTTTTAAATTCCTTAGCATAATCCAATTTAGATTTCTTATTGGAATCTTTGCTTTTAGCCATTTCCTTCTTAATGCTTGACTTTGAATCAATTGACTTGATAGGTTTTGAAGTTTTGGTCTTTTTAGCATTCTCTTTTGCTTTAGCCCTTAACTTATCCCTTTCCTCAAGGGTGATGGTTTTGTATCCGCCTTTGACCTTTACATCAACCAAACCGTTTTCCTTCAAGTAATCCTTTCTTGCCTTGATTGCCTCATTCTCGCTTGAGTGGTAAGATATTATCTGTCCCTTAACGCTTACAGACCATAATTTCTGTATTTTGCTAAAGGAGATTCCTCTTGCTTTGGAATAAGCACCACCTATCTTTCTAGGCATTGGAATCGAATGGATATAAATTTCCCTTGCTTCAAAAGCCTCTTTAGATGATTGGTATAATCCCAATTCCTTATCTCCATGCTCTGCTTTCCACATGAAAAGATTATCGTCATAGGAAATTCCCAAGCATTGCGAATATGGAACATCAGGTTGTCTGATCTTTATTTCCTGATTATTAATTCCATAAACAAGATTTTCATCCTTTTCCTCTTTTGCCTTAGGGATGTACAATTCATTCAATATCTGTATGATTTCATTGTCTGGACTGGATTGCCTAAGTCGGATGAAGTCCTTGCCATCATTAATTGCTGACTTTAGTCTAATCAGTAAGTCTGCATCCTGTGTTCTTCTGCTAAGCTTATATTTAGGCCTTATGAAGTCCTTATCTCCAGAATAATTTACATAAAACCAGACACATATATTGAATATGATCTTATGGGCTTCACTTGCGGCCTGAAGCTCACCGCTTATATCATTTGAAGGGTTTTTAGATAAAAGCGGATTAGTGGATTGATTTGCAGACTCATCACGGAAATCATCATTGCTAAGTGAAGAATCGCTTTTAACTTCATTAAAACCAGTTTTATAATCCCTTAAACCGCCATTTTGAACATAAGGCTTATTTGTTTGTTGTGATGGCCTGAATCCACCAGTTCCATCACTGTTTAATGTATTGTGATAAACATCATTTCTTAATCTTCTAAGCTTTGAAAAGTCATTTTTTATGTTATTCGGCAAGATATTGGCCTTATTCAACTTTTCAATCCTTTTATATTGGCTGTTTTCATCATCCTTGATTCCTTCATAAGCGAAAATTGCCTTAGTGATCTTTTCAGCTATTCTTCCAGCAATCAGAATAGCTTCCACCCCATCTCCTTCAATGAGATTCTTATCCATCCTGGCACAGTCTAAGTATATGTCTCTAAACTGATTTTCCAAGAAACTAAAACAAAATTCACTCATATAAACAACTCGTTAATAAAAATAATAAATTAAATGATTTGTAAATAAAATTTGTAAAGAAAATTTGTAAAGAAAATATAATTCTACACTATTTAATGTCCTAAAATATCTTTCAATACCTCTGATGCAGGATCCATTCCTTGCGCACCAATCAATAATACAACATCATCTTTGTCTGCAGTTTCCATAATGTATCCTAAAGCATCATACAGCTTTTCAAAATGATTGTACTTGATATGCTTCTCATCCAATTTGGCAAAGAAGATGTCCTTTTCAAAGTCTTCCACGAAATTCAAATGGTCAACCAAATCAACGCTTGAGGATAGTGTTAAGTAAATCTTTCTTTTCTTAGCGCTTGGATCTTTTTCAATCAAATCATCATTTCTGTGGTGCAATTCCTTAATCACTTCTGCTAAAGCCTCTGAATTGAGACCATTCAATGTCTCTCCACGGGAACCTCTGATTGCACATGCTACATACAAGTCATTCTTATCCAATTGCTCTGCCAAGTCATAGCTTGCCCTAACAGTGTTCTTTATTCCATCAGGATTATGTGCAAAGTCATCAATGACTATAGGCTCATCGTAAAGCCTTGTAAACCTTCTGCTTAAAGGCCTATAGGTTTTAACACCATCAACAATATCCTCAATTGGAATCTCCAACGAAATGCATGCAGAAATTGCAGAAAGGATATTGCGGATAAAATGCTCACCAGTGAATGGAAGCTCTTCAAAGCTTAAGACTGGATTTCCATCATACTTTATTTGCTTTTCAACTCTATCAAAATAGACTTTCTTATCACTATCTGCATCATAATCTTCGATTAGATCTCTTTCCATTGAAGTGAAGTAAGCATCAACGCCATCATTTAAGAACTGTTTCATGTTCAAAACATTCTCATCATCAAAATTAAGGACAACTCCACCTTTATTTGTAGCTTTTACTACACCAGAAGTCTCTTCAAATACATCTTCAATTGAGTTAACAAGGCCGATATGGTCCATTGCAACATTGGTCACCACTCCAACATCAGGATTGATTGCTGAAGACATGATCAATGCATGGTTTTTCATCAAATCTGTTCCCCAGCCTTGCACTTCTGAAACTTCAATTACAAGATAATCGAACACTTCCTTGTTTGGAATGTCACATATGAAATTGAATAGTCTTGGGTCAACTCCCTGATTTGCCAAAACCTCTTCTGAAATCAATTTTGCAACCATTGGGTCAATCAATGTGTTGAATTCTGATTTAGCGTCAGTGTTTGTGAATACATTATATCCGGCATGGGATAGGATATGATAAATCATATGGGAGCTTGTGGATTTGCCGTTTGTTCCACTTATCACCACTCTTTTACAGTCAGGAACCAAATTGTCAATTGTCCATTTGATTGCAAATGCATTTGCAAATTCAATTCTATCCACTACAATCACTGGAAACTGGAGTTTTTCTGCCATTTCCAAAGCATCTTCCTTAGGAGTCAATGTGATTAGGCAAGCGACATTCTTTTCATTTGCTATTTCAACTCCTTTGCCGTTAATCCAATGCCTTATTACAATATCTCCCTCTTGAGCTTCATTCAATGTTTCAAATATTCCAGTGAATCCATTTGAAGCCTTATAGCTATTGGAACCGTAAATCTTGCCTCCAATGGAATCTGCAAGCTGGTCGATAGAAAAAGTGTTTAAAGAAGATACGGAATCTGCTAATTCATTTAAAAAATATGTTTTTGACATTTCAATCCCTTGATGTGTTTATAAAAAGAATTATAGAATAAAAATAATTGGTAAATTATTGATAAATTTTAAATTTAAGTTATTTAATTGAAATCTTATGAAAAGAGATAAAGTTTTCCTAAAATTCCAATTGCACATACTGCTACAGTAAGTAGCCAATAGCTTAAAACAATCTTGATTTCAGAGATTCCCTTGTAATTCAAGGTATGATGCAAAGGCTCTACAGGCAAGGTAATTATATGAGCTCTGTGCATTAGGCTTATGATAGTTGATACGATTGGAACAGCTAATGCAAGCACTCCAAAGTAAGGCATGTCAGTTAGGAACACTGCTGCTGCATAACCGGTACCTAAGATAAAAGATCCTGTATCACCCATGAATATTGAAGCAGGATACTTATTGAATACCAAGAATCCAAGACAGATTGCAGTCAAGAGACCAAATGGATAAAGTGCTGTTGGATTTCCAAACAGGTATCCGTAAACACAGCATGCAAATGATGCAATAGCTATTATTCCAGCAGCTAAACCGTCCATACCATCAATGAGGTTCACTGCATTGATTGCACCTAATACACCTATGATCAAAACAGGATATGCCAAAAGGCCTAAGTTGAATCCGCCGCAAGTTGCTACAGCACCTGTAAATGCCAAGAATAAACCAGGCAATAGCTGTACAATGATTTTTACTCCTTCACTTGGCTCGTATTTGATTGGAATTTCAGCTACAATCTCAAGCTTGCCTTCATCAACCAATGCGCCCACTTGCTCTTTAGCCTTGTCAGTGGTGATTCTTGCCTCTTCACCAACTCCTAAATCAAGGAGGCCTATAGGAACAATAGAATCGCTAATGTTCTTAACTACCTTTTGATATTCCTTTACTCTAAGACCTAATAGGTCATCAAGCAATCCCATTACTCCACCAGTAAGCATGATAAATGAAATGATCAAAATATCTGTGTTTTTATAATATAATGAAAGAATAAGCAAAATAGCAAATAAGAAAGCTATTCCTCCCATTGTAGGGGTTCCTGCCTTATGTCTATGTTCACTTACTATAGGATTGTCAGATAAGTCTGCATCCCTTAATGTTTTCCTTACAAACCAAGTGAATATCACTGTCGCAAAGAAGGTTATTAAAAACATTATAATTACTTTTGTCAAATCCATTTTCATCACACTAATTTATCACACTAAATTCTTAAAAAATATTAAAAAATTCATATTAAATATAATATTTTATAGTTAACCTAATATTTATATTTTTATTTACATATAAGAAAATGATATTACAATGATATTATCATTACATAGTGATAATATCAAAAGAACCTCATAAAAAATGTATTTGAATGAAAAGAAGATTTTAAAAGAGAATTTGTGAATTAGATAGATTATTGAAAAAAGAGAAGATTGAAAAAAATTAAAAAAAAGATGAAAAAATAATTAAAAAAAGAACAATATTGAAAAATGAATGGTTTTATCTAAAAACTGTAATCATTTCCAGTTAATTCCTTAGCTATTTCAAAGGTTTCTTCACGAGTGTTTCCCCTGATTGTTACCCTTTGGTATCCTTTAGGGCCATGAACAATGAAATTGCCATTGATGTATTCCTTTACAGGTTCCTGAGGAGCTGGTCCTTCATAATCACCAATCGGAATCTCTAAGGTATAATAACTCTTCATTTCCTTTTCAAGCTCTTTTACATCGAATTTGCCAATTGCAATGTCTACAAGCAAGTTCAATGGATTCAAGTCTGTGCAAGCAAATGAAAGGTATCTTGTACCGCTTGGACGAGTGTTTATCTCAATTGCATAAACCTTGTTTTCCTCTTTTGAATAAATCAAGTCCATATCAATTGTTCCCTCAGATTTAAGGTTTGTTGCAATGTGCTTTGCTATTTTTCTAAACTCTTCATTATCCATATTTTCAAAGTTGCAAGGACCATATCTGAGTCTTTTGATTGGATGAATTCCTTCCAAATTGGTTTCTCCCTTGTAAACCGGTACCAACGGCAAGTATTCCCCATTCCATCCTATAACTTCAATGGAAACTTCAGATCCTTCGATGAACTTTTCAATCAATGCTTGCTCAAAATTCTCAAAGTAATCCAAAACATCCTTAAATTCATTTGTTATGCAAATGTCCTTACCGCCTTGTCCTTCTCCCTGTTTTAGGACAATAGGGAAATCGAAACCTAACCTTTCTATAAATTCCTCTTCAGTGTCAAAGTCATTTCTATTCAAGACATTTGCAGGAGGAACGTTAAGATTGATTGATTTAAAGAATTCCTTGGTTTTTATCTTATCGGATGCAATTGATACGGCATTTACGTTGGAAGAGATTACTGGAATGTTATGCTCCTTCTCTATTTCCTCCTTCATGACAGCTACACTCATCAATGGAGGGTCTATTCCTAAAAGGGGAACGATAGCATCAACTTCCTCTTCAATAGCTATTTCCATTGGCTTATCCATTCCTCTTGGAACGATATAGTATTTGGTAGGCAAATCCAAATTAGGAGCTTCCTCGTTTGATTCGGTAATTATGCTTTCCACTCCCAATTTATCAACATGATAAGCTACATCATCGTATAATCTTGATCCAATAAACAAAACTTTCATAAAATCACATTAGAATTCTTAATCTATTAATATATTTAAAATCGTATTAAATATAATTTACTAAAAAAAGAAAAGAAATACCTTATTTTCAGTGAATTAAGTAAAATAAAAATATAAAAAAAGTTTTTAAGCATTTAATATGCTAAAATCTTATCGAACAGCAATTTTATAAGCCTGTCTGATGACTCTTTAACATTATCAGACAATTCAAATGACAAGTCCATTATTTCCGGTTCAATTCCAATGAAAAGAATCTTATACTCCTTTTCCAACTGCAAATATTTAATCAGATATGCTAATGACATTGAGTGTGTTGAAATGCTGATATCAACTATATTGTCTTTATTCACTATGTTTATCTCACCAGCTTCTTTTTTCATCAAACTTGCATCAATCAGTATGATATGTGAAGGGTCGAGTTTCTTTATAAGTCCGGTAAAGTTTTCTGGAACAGATCCCCCATTGATTAAAAATGTTTTATCCAACCTTGCAATCAATGACTCATTTACATCAACATTTAATTCGTTTTTGTACGAATCAAGTGCCTTATCTAGAGGTGTATTTCCAGTGTTAATGTCATTTACATTATCAAAAAACTCAAATTCATTATCTTTATTTTCAAGTTCATTATTATTGATTTCTCGATTTATATCATTTAAATTTGAATTATTCAGGATATAATCTTTTAAAATAGATAATTGATTAATTATATATGGTCCTAAACCATCATCTCCACGAATATCATTTCCTATACCTAAAATAAGAAGACTATCGCAGTTTTCTAAAAATGAATCAATATTTGAACTTATTTTATCAAAATTATTTAACATTTTATCACTAAAGAATACACTTGAAAAACTTGAAAATTTTTACACTTGAAATGCAACTAAAAAAGTATACATTCAACATAATTCCTATCTGTTGAACATCATACAGATTAATCAAAAAATATTGAATGTTCACCTAATCATCATGAACAATTTCTAAAATTTCAGTCTTGATGGTTTCAACTCCACCGCCCATCACATATTCCAATCTTATCCTTACTGAATCACCGCATCTCACTTCAGCCTCTTCAATTGGAATCAACATTTCAGGATTTAGCATTGGAGTAGGTCCACAGATAATGTTTTCATTCAATTTGGTAAAGCTTGTTAGTTTAATACCATTAATCTTTAATTTATCTTCTTCAATATTAAAATTTTCTTTAAGATTGAATTTATCATACTTCTCTTCGCTTAAGTTCTCTTCAAAACCAATTTTATCCAAATCATCCCTATTAAATATCTTCAATTCCATTTCTGCAGAGAAGTCACAACCAATATCATCCAGGAAGTCAAATTCACTGTAAACAACAGATACACCTAAAGAAACATAAATTGGACTGTATTCATCATCTTCATACTGAATGAAGTGATTGTTCATAAAAATAGGTTCAGCTGAATTGATCATTCCTTTCGGTATGATTTCACCATCATCCTTTAGGAATTTCCTTGCACGATTCAATACAGGAACTTCCTCCTCATCTATCAATGCGGTATCCAACATCTCACAGATAATCAGGTCTGCCTTTTCATTTAATTTACTGAAATCAAAGCTTAATATATCATCATTGAATACTTGAATGTTATCGAATTCTTTAAGGTTCTCTTTAGCTAATTGATAGGTTGAATTATTTAATTCAATAGCTATAATCCTATCCATATATTCACTTGCAAAATAGCTTAAAACTCCAGAGCCGCATCCCAAGTCAAAAGCTACCTTACTATTTGAACCATTGGAATCCATGCCATTCCTTATTGCATAATCATCAATAGCCTCCTTGAAAGCGCTAAGCCTTTCATAGTCTCTTAAAAGCTTAAAATGATAGGAATTTACTTTGAATTTCATAATAACACTCAAATCAATAAAGATTAAAAAAAGATAAAGTTGACTAATAAATATATAATATTAAAAATTTAATTAAAGATTCATTAGCATTAATGAACTTCAATTAAAAAAATTTAAGAAAAAGTTAATGATTAGTGAACGTGGTCATGATCAATGTCATGGCTGTGTTCATGGTCTAAGGACTCACCGTTAGCTGTAGATGTAAGTTTTACATGCTCTACACCTTTAAGTCTCATCATTCTTTCGGTAAGGTCTCTGATTTGTGTAACATCCCCATTTACAACTATGACTTCCATACAGTATTTGTGGGTCATGTGGATGTGCATGCTCGCATTGATTTCCTTTCTGAAATCATGCTGGATGTTTGCAAGGCTTTCCATAACACCTGTGAAATGATGATCGTAGATAATGGTGATTACACCTACCCTTTGACCCTCCATTTCATTCATCCATTGATATCTTAAAATGTAATCGCTTAAAGCATCACGAATACCTTTTGAACGTGATTGGTAACCTCTGTCTTTTAAAACTTCATCAAATTCAGCCAAAAGCTTTTTTGGCAAAGACATACTTATTCTCATCATAATTAAACACCTAAAACTACAAACAAATATTTAATAATAATTACCTTTATTACAAATATAATAAAAATCACAACATTATTATTAACTAATTAATATTTTATTACTTTCTATAATATAAATATTACTAAAATTATTACAAATTTTCATAAAAATATTAAATCTGGTTAAGTGCTTGTATCATTTATGTAGAAAACTTAATTCAATAAATAAAAAATATTATATTAAACTTAAAATAAATGATTGATTATGACTAAAAGGATTATAAATGACATTTGCATAAATTATGAACTTGAAGGAGAAGGGAAAACCATTGTTTTTGTTCATGGATTATCTGATAGCTTAGCTTATTGGAAAGTCTTAAGCGAAACCCTAAAGAATGATTATCAGACATTGATTTATGATTTGAGAGGGCATGGAGAATCCTCTGATGATGATAAAAACACTACAATTGACTTTTACCAAGAAGATTTATATCAATTGCTGAAAGCATTGAATATTGAAAATGCTGTTTTTGTAGGGCTTTCATTAGGTGGAAATGTCATATTGGACTTGGCAGTTAATCATCCAGAAATGGTTAAAGGACTTATCGTCATGTCAAGCTTTCCGGAACATGACGAGAAACTGAAAAAGATCTTTGATGACTTTGACAATGCAATAGATAAAGGATTCGTTGAATTCTTTGATACAATCATGCCTTACACATTAACTGAGGATTTGCTTGAAGAGCATAAGGAATTCCTCGAAAGCGTTAAGCATGAAGCTGCAAAAACTGCAAATCTTGAGGGAATAAAAAAGGGAATAAATGCAGGTTATGGATTTAATCTTACTGATAAGTTAAATGAAATCAATGCCCCTACACTCGTTATAGCTGGAGGAGAGGACAATCTAACCACTTTGGATATTCAAAGAAAAATAAGTGACAACATAAAGGATTCTGAATTGATTGTCCTTGAGAAAACAAAACATAATATTCTAATTGGCAGAAATATTGAAAAAGTGTTGAATATCATTAATGATTTTATGTCAAAAATAGAATAAAAAAAGTAAAAAAAAGTAAAAAAAGTTAATGGACTGGATTATTATAAGATTTTATAATAATCTCCATTTTTCCTATAAACAGCTTTAATAAGCCCCTTATTTTCTAAAGATAATAAAATATGATACATCCTAAAGTCTGTTAATTTTAAATCACCATATAAAAGATTTCCTTCAATTTCATATCTTGAAACAAATCCTTTCTCATCAACCAAGGATTTGATTATTTCAAAGGATGCCTTTTCCTTTTGGTTCAATTCGGCATTAATCACATCTTCCTTTGAATCTACAGTGTTTATTGTTGCATCAACTTCCTTCAATTGAACTGTAGAGCCATTATAGAACACCAACCCCTTAGACTTCAAGCTTTTCAAAAGATCATTGAGGTCATGCTCATACATGCCCAAATCATCTTTAAGGAGAGAGACATCTATCTTTTCTTCCTGATATGATTTAATTTGATTTAAAACTTCCTCTTCTGCTTTTGTAATTGTAATCATAAGTAAAACCCTATTTTTAAAAAATATTCTTTTTCTGATTTAATTATATTATGTTAAACATTATAAATAAACTTATAGACAGCAGTTGAAAAGTAAAATCTTAAAAAAAAATGGAATAAATAAAATTTAAAAAAAAGTGGAATAACAAAAATAAGTTAAAAAGAGTTAAAAATAGTAAGAAAAAGTAAAAGAAAAGATAAAAAAATGAATAAATCACTTATTCATCTTTTAATCTGTGAATTGCATCTTTTGCACCGTATTGTACAAAAGAGCTTTCATCATCTAATAATTCTTCGAGTTTTGGAAGTGCTTCCTTAGCGTCAAGTGCACCTAAGATCCAGCAAGCTGCACCTCTGACTCTCCATTTAGGATTATCCAATTCTGCAAGGACAGGTTCAATAGCTTCATCACCCATAGTGGTTAAAGCTGTGGAAGCTTCTCTTCTTACCAATTTGTTTCTGTCTCCTAAAGTCTTTACAAGTGCAGGAATAGCTCTTTTATCACCAATAGCTGCTAAGATTTGAGCTGCACCGATTTTTATGTCTTTGTTTCTTTCATCTAAAGCTGCAATAAGGGGTTCTACTGCTTCTTCACCTTTAAGTTCAAGCATACCTATTGCCTCTTCTTTTACAAAATCATCAGAATCCTTTAAATCTAATATAAGATCATCAATAGATTTTTCCATATTATTACCATCCTAAAATAATTATAAAAATTTAATTTAATTCACCAATCATCCAATCAAATGAATTGCCTTAATTTTATTATAGAGTTAAATGTACTTAATTATTATTATAATTTACAAGTATATAAATATTTCGACTTTATACGAACAATATCAAAACATACAAATGAACATTAAATCTATAAAGACAACAATGTACAAAAATATACATTAAGGGTTAAAATTGAAAAAGATTATAATATAAAAAACATAAATAATATATAAATGATTTATAAAATTATTAAAAATTTAGATTAAAAATTAATAAATTAATTCAAAAAATTTAAGGATTATGCAATCATGATAAAAATAGCAAGAATAGATGGAGACGGCATAGGAAAGGAAGTTACAGAAGCTGGAGTGGCTGTTTTAGAATCTTTGGATTTGAACTTCGATTTTCTCGAAGCGGAAGCAGGAAGGGAATGCTTTGACAAGAATGGAACAACAATCCCTGAAGAAACCATTAAGATAGCCAGAAATGCAAAAGCAACCCTTTTTGGTGCAATCACTTCCACACCTGGTCAAAAAAGTCCAATAATCACACTTAGGCAAGAGCTTGACACTTATGCAAATCTAAGGCCTATCAAATCATTCAAGGGAATTAACTGCCTTTTCGATGACTTGGATTTTCTCATTGTAAGGGAAAACACTGAAGGCTTATACTCTGGAAATGAAACAATCGATGACGGAAAAGAGAAAGCAATAGCTCAAAGGGTAATCACCAGAAAGGCGAGTGAAAGGATATCAAGACTTGCATTTGAGCAAGCAATAAAACTCAAAAAGAAGTCTGTAACCTGTGTCCATAAGGCAAATGTATTGAAAAAGACTGATGGTGTCTTTAAGGAGTCCTTCTTTAAAGTGGCTAAAGACTATCCAAGCATCAAGACCAATGATTACTATGTGGATGCAACAGCAATGTATTTATTGACAAAGCCACAGGAATTTGATGTAATCGTTACAAGCAATCTCTTTGGAGACATATTATCAGATGCATCAGCAGGCCTTGTTGGAGGATTGGGACTTGCTCCTTCTGGAAACATTGGAGACAAGCATGGATTATTCGAACCTGTTCATGGATCTGCACCAGACATTGCAGGAGGCAATATCTCAAACCCAATAGCTATGATACTATCTGTTTCAATGATGCTTGAATACTTGAATGAGGACTATTGGGCAGAAAAAGTCAGAACCGCTTGTGAAAATGTCTTGGAAAAAGGAAATGTGAAAACACCTGATTTAGGCGGAACAGATAAGACAATGGATGTTGCAAATGAAGTTATTAAGGAAATAGAGAATTTAAGATAATTTAATGATTAATAAAAGTTATGAATTGAAGAGGAAAAACATGTTAAACATTACTACATTTATCGATGCTAATGCACGCAGATTAGATAAGGATGTCTATTACTGTCCAAGCAGAAATTTAAGATACAATTCCACTGAAGTATTGGAGATTGTATCTGGAATAGGCCAAAGCCTAATTGATAAGGGCATTGAAAAGGGAGATAGAGTCCTAATCTATTTGAATAACTCACCGGAATACCTATTCTCACTCCTTGCAATATGGAGAATAGGCGCAATAGCCATTCCAACCAATAGGATACTTACATCATCAGAATTGAACTATATGATAACAGATTCTGATGCCAAATTGATAATCACTGATGCTGATGCAAAAGAAACCGTAAAGGTTCTAAGCATCGAATCATACATTATAGAAGACTGTGAAAGCTTTAAAGGAAGCGATACATTACCTGCTTGTGAAACAGAATGGGATGACTTATGTCAATTGCAATACACCTCAGGCACTACTGGAAAACCTAAAGGATCAATGCTAACCCATGGAAACTGGTTTACAGCTATTCACAATGCCTGTGATGTATTGACCTATAAGGAAAACGACACATTCCTTTGCATTTATCCAATGGCTCATGTAGGAATATTATGGGCAATTGCAGCACTTAGAGCTGGAGCATTAACCATTACCATGGACTTCTTTGAAATAAACGAATACCTTGAATTATGTAATGATGAAAAGGTAAGTGTCCTATCCGGAATGCCTCCTGTAATCCATACATTGACAAACCTTGAAGAGGAAAAAAGGGAAAACCTCTCTACCGTTAGGGAAATCATCAGTGGAGGAGGCCCACTCCATAGAAAGATATGGAAAAAGTTCATGGGCCAATACAACATCCCAATCATAAATGCATACGGACTTTCTGAAACCATTGTAATAGGTACAGGAACAGTAATCAGACCAGAAGACTATGCTACAGCAGACAGATATGAAAGTGTAGGGCATCCAGTATGTTTCTCCGAACTTAAAATCGTTGATGAAGATGATCCGAGCATTTCCTTAGGCCATTATGAACATGGGGAAATAGCTCTTAGAGGCCCTGCAATAGCTAAAGGATATTGGGGAATGGAAAAAGAAACCAAGGAATCCTTCCTCGAAGACGGATGGTTCCTAACTGGAGATATCGGTTACATCGATGAGGATGAACGTCTCTTCATTACAGACAGAAAGAAAGACATGATTGTAATGAGCGGCTGGAAAATCTATCCTACTGAAGTTGAGGAAACATTGATTAAATACCCAAAAGTGGATGAGATTGCAATTTTCAGCATTGACGATATCCATAGGGGAGAGCTTCCTGTAGCTGCAGTTGTATGGAAAGATGAAGAGGATCCTGATGGATTGGTCCAATACTCTAAGGAATATTTAGCAAGATACAAGGTTCCAAGAAAGATATTCACCATGGATGAACTTCCAAGGGTAAATGGTTGGAAACTCCTTAGAAGAGAGTTAAGAGAAATGTATTCAACTAAGATAGAATAATAATTTCTCATTTTTTCTTTTTTTAATCAAAAACCTCATATTATACTTTTATTTTTTTCTAAAAAATTACATTTTTTTACATTCTTCAAATCTTATATTCTTATATTTCTCATTTTGTAAAATATTTTATATTTTTTCTATATGATTAGATAATAAAAAAATAATAAATTGAACAAAATAATAAAAAAAATTAATTTTACTAGGTTAAATATTATACAATTATAAAAAAATCTAAACAATATCTAGAAATATTTAAAAATATTTAAAAATATTTAAATACTTTATTCAATATACTATTAAACATAAAATCATATGATTTTAAGATTAAAGAAGGTGAAATAAATGGGCAAACTAGACGGAAAAGTAGCAATCGTAACTGGATCAACCTCCGGTATGGGCCGTTCTACAGCCAAATTATATGCTGAAGAAGGTGCAAAAGTTGTTGTAACTGGAAGAAACGAAGAAAGAGCACAAGCTGTAGTAGATGACATTGTAGCAGCTGGTGGAGAAGCATTTGCAGTTATTGCTGATATGGCTAATGTTGACGACATTAAAAAGATCTTTGACGAAACCATGGAAAAATATGGTACTGTAGACATTTTATTCAACAATGCAGGACTTTTAAGCGTAACCCCTCTCTTAGACATTACCAAAGAGGAATGGGACAAAGTATTTGCAGTTGATGTATACGCTCCATTATACTTAACCCAATTAGTAGCTCCTGTAATGAAAGAAAAAGGAAAAGGTGTTGTAATCAACACTTGTTCAGTAGCATCCTACGCTGCACACTTCGGATTTGTAGGTTACATCTCATCCAAACACGCTATTGCTGGTCTTACCAAATCCATGGCATTCGAACTTGGTCCAGAAATAAGATGTAACGGTATTGCTCCTGGTGCTATCCACACCGCTATGGTAGATAGTATTGGTGGAGTAGAAGCATTACAAATGATGGTTGATGGAGCACCTATGAAAAGAGTAGGTCAAGGAGAAGATATTGCTGCATTAGCATTATTCCTTGCTTCTGACGAATCTGAATTCGTAGACGGTCAAATCATCAGATGTGACGGTGGATTTGAGTGTTAATTTTTTAAAAGTAGTTGGATTTTTATCCTCTACTACTATTTTTATTTTTTAATTTCAATCCTAATTTTAGCTATTTTTAAAAAAAAAGTTCATAATATTTCTATTTTTAATTACAATTCGATTTCAGCTATTTTTAAAAAAAAATAAGTAATATGAAAAAAAACTATTTTTAACTATTTTATTCTAATAGTGTTCTTAATAGTTAATTTTCCATATGTTGAATAAATTACATATTTGCCTCTTTTCAAGTTTTTAAGGCTTAATGTAGCTATTCCTTTAGAATTGGTTTTTCTTTTGTATATTTTGGACTTGAACTTGAATTTAATGTATTTGTATTTCAAGATCTTTCCTTTGGAATTGACCAATTTAGCAGTGAACTTGATTGTTTTAGCTTTCTTCTTAGTAATGTTCTTTGTAATGACAGTAGATTTTACAGTAACATTATTCTTTACAACAAATCCTTTATAACTGGCTGAAATAGCGTATTTTTTAGGTTTTAGGCTTATTTTCAAGTAAGCATATCCATTACTGTTAGTTCTTCTGGTATAGGTTTTACCGTTTATTGTGAACTTTACAGTGACATTCTTTGCAATTCTACCATAGTCATCATAAACCCTAACCTTATAGCTGGAACCTGCTCCATAATACATTAGCAAATTCTTATTTTGAGTGATTCTCTTGAGAACTTTGATAGTTTGGTTTTTCTCCTCTAATGTGACAGGATTCTTAATTGTAACCTTGTAAGTTCCAGGTTTAAGTGTGTTGTTTATGATGATTCTTCCATTGCTATCTGTATTTAAATTGTAAGTTTTGCCTGCAAAGACAATTGTTACAGTCTGATTAGCCAAAGGATTGGAATCCTTATCCAACAGGCTTACGATATATTTTGATCCGTAAGTGTAATTGCTGGAAGGAAGATTAATGCTTGATTTTACATTGATTACAGCTGAATTGGATGAGTTTATATAAATTTCCTCTCCATCATATCGAATCTCAATAGCATAAACTCCAACATTTAAATTGATGTTCAATGAAACTTCTCCATTCTCATCAGTTACAAGAGTGTCAGTTACATTGTTTAAAGTGTAAACAAGATTTTTACCAGCAAGAGGATTTCCATTCTCATCAGCCAATCTAATCTTATACTCATAACCTCTATCATATACAGTATTTAAATCTGGGAGATAAATGATTGTGCCTTTAGGATTTACATTTATTGATTGATTAGATGATGAAGGACTATATCCAGTTGCATTAAATTGAGCGGATATTTCATTATAGCAACTTGTGAAATTATAAGTAAGTTTTGCTACTCCATTAGATACATTTACATGAACAATATTGCCAGATAAATTGAAAATCACTTCGCCGCCATCAACAGGAATACCAAATTGATTTAAAACATATGCAGTGATATTCACAGGATTGAAATCATCATAATCAATAGCTAATGAAGTTACAGTATTTATTACATCAAATACTGTAAATGCCTTTATGCAAGCCACTTGTGAACTATAATTATGTTTTTCATAACCATTCCATTCTAAATCATAGAGATCTTCCCAGTTTACGCCATCATAACTGACGAATGAAATAGCTTCTTTATAGAATTCATTATTTAAGCTTACCTTTTCAGAAATAGGGAATCCTGCATCTCCAGTAACATTTATCTTAAAGACAACTTCAAAAATGTCCCCTACATTAAGCGGAACATGTTCGAAAAGGTCAATTGTCCAATAGCCAGGATTGGAAAATCCAGATTTAGTGGATTTTAAAGCATCATTTACATAAACTGACAATTCCCAATTGCTTGGCTTTTCAAAATAAGTGGAAACTGCAGATAAATATTCATTATCCGTAGCATTGAAAATATTTTTATA